>CADCQZ010000302.1 GCA_902803675.1 uncultured Eubacteriales bacterium | reverse complement strand
GAGACGGAAGATTACCTGAGCGACCGCCTGCCCATGAGAGACCTGCTCACCGGCACGGATGCCGTCCGCAAGCGGGTCACCGGCATGGGCATCGACGAGGAGATCCTCTCCTTCGGCGGCGCTCTCAACGAGCGTCCCCTGAGCGAAGATACGGACCAGATGGACAGGAACCTGGACGCGCTCCTGCGGTTTCAAGAGGCCAGCGGGCTTCCCCTCACCCTGATCACACCGCCCACCGCCGGATACGTCCGGGGAAGAAACGGCACAGCGCCCCTGGAGTATCATGACGCGGAGCTGCTCGGGCGCGCGCAGGCCAGCGGCCTAAAGGTGATCCCCACCCTGGACGCGTTTTCCGACGGGGAGCTGTACTACCGCACGGATCCTCACTGGAACGATAAAGGCGCTTACAAAGCCTATACCCTGTGCTGTGATGCTCTGGGACTTCAGGCCAGGAACGCGGATAATTTTACGGTGACCGCCTTCAATGTGTTCCGGGGGACCTGCTACAACCGATCGGGGCTGTGGCTCACAAAGCCCGAAGACATCTGCCTGTGGGAGGACGGCGAGCGCTACACTGTCACGATGGATGACGCAGGATCGGCGATCAGCCTGTTCTTCCGGGAACACCTGACGGGGACCGATCCGTATCAGGTATACCTGGACGGCAACCACGGCCTCACCGTGATCACCCGGGATGGCGGGACAGGCGGCACTCTCCTGATGCTCAAGGATTCCTACGGCAACAGCCTGTGCCCCCTTCTGGCGGGGCATTACGCCCGGGTGATCATGGTGGACTTAAGGGCCTTCCGGGGCCGGATATCCGATCTGGGGGATGTGGATCAGGTACTGGCAGTGTACTGCCTGGACAGCCTGACGACCTCCACGGCCTTCGCCAGGCTCAAGTACTGAACGATAAAGGAGCGGCATCATGAAAGAATACGTCGTACACAGCTGGGAGGACCTGCAAAAGGTCATATTCGACGGAGTATGGGACCCCAAGATCCGCCGTTACCGCAACAACTGCATCTACCGGGGCATGGGCGACGCGTCATGGGATCTGAGCCCCTCCCTGATCCGCGCCTGCGCCCATGACCTGACACTGGAAAAGCAGATGCTGCGTTCATTGAAGAAATACGGGTACGCCGACCTGAACGGGGCTACCTCCGTGTGGCAGATCCTGACCATCGGGCAGCAGTACGGCCTGCCCACCCGCCTGCTGGACTGGACCTACTCCCCTCTGGTAGCGGCTCATTTCGCCACGGAGAACCAGGACCAGTTCGGCCTGGACGGGGTGATCTACTGTGCGGATCTGGACCAGATGAACGAGCTGCTGCCTCAGGTGCTCAGAAACCGGCTCAAGGCTGACAGGGCCAATGTGTTCAGCATAGACACCCTGGACCATCTGGCCATGGATCTGGACGATCTGACCTATCTGGAGGAGGGCCGGCCGTTCACGCTCTTTTTCGAGCCGTCCAGCCTGGTGGACCGCATCGCCAACCAGTACGCCCTGTTCTCCCTGTGCAGCGATCCCCGGGTGTGCCTCGACGAGATGCCCGGAGCGGACGCCTTCCTCAAAAAGATCACCCTGCCCGCAGCGGTGAAGCTGGAGATCAGGGACAAGCTCGACTACATCAATATTTCCGAACGGATGATCTATCCCGGCCTTGACGGCATCTGCAAATGGATCACAAGGCGGTACGCGGCCCTGGGGCCTGTCTACAATCCCGTACGGCCCGGCGCGGAAGATCAGGAGGAGGAATGAACATGTTCAGACCCATGCGGCGTGAAAAGCAGGCCCTGACGAAACAGGAATGCGAAGAGATCCTGCTCCATGAGACCCGGGGCGTCCTCTCCGTCACGGGAGACGACGGCTGGCCTTACGGGACCCCTGTGAACCACTGGTACGATGCCGCGGCCGGGAAACTCTATTTTCACTCCGGGAAGATCGGCCACAGGGTGGATGCCCTTAAAAAGGACGACAGGGTGTGCTTCTGTGTCTATGACAGGGGCTTTCGTCGGGAGGGCGAATGGGCCCTGAACGTCAGGTGCGTCATCCTTTTCGGCCGGGCGAAGCCCATGGAAGATCAGGCCGCCGCCATGTTGGTGGCGCGCAAGCTGTGCGCCAAATTCCCCTGCGGAACAGAGTACGCCGACGATGAGATCGCCCGGTCCGGCAAAGCCACCCTGGTCTGGGAGATCACGGTGGAGCACATGACGGGCAAACTGGTCAACGAAGCCTGAGGAACCGGGCGGCGCCGGGGCCGAGAGTCCCCCCACGGCCAAAGCAGCCCGCCGTCACTATAAAAAGACCCTCCCGGAAAGGGAGGATCTTTTACAAACGGTCCCGTCAGTCATTGACCGGCCTGATCAGGATGAGGGGCGTCAGCTCATCGCCCTGCCCGGAGGGATTGTCCTTCATGGCGTCCTGGATCTCCTCGTCCGTCAGGGGGAAACCGTCGGACTTGCCCAGCTGGTCCCGCTGAAGATCGTTGGCGTCCATCAGCACCACGGGGATGCCGGTCTTTTTCGCAAGATCGTTGCACAGTTCCACCGGGTTGTCCGGATTGATCAGGGCCATTTCCTTATAGATATCGAAGCTGGAACGGAAATAGAACCCGTCGATACCGCCCACGCCTTTGCCGCAGACCTTGTAGAACACGCCGTGGACACCGAAGGGCTTGGTCACCGCCGACAGGAAAGTGGCCAGGAGCACCCTGGGAAGGCCGCAGATATCGATGACCAGCTGGAGCTTGTAGGGCTCATGCATGCCCACACCGGTGTGATTGATCGCGGCGAAGCGCCAGAGGAAATTCGCCCAGAAGCCGGGCTTGACTTCGTCCCTGGTCTTGACCGATTCCACGCACATGCACATGACCTTCGCGCCGAAGGACAGCACATCGCCTTCACGGTACAGAGGCCGGACGTATTTTTCCACCAGGGCCGCCTGATCCTCTCCCCGCTGGACAAAATGGGTCTGGATCGCGAAGCGGCGGTACTTCCTGCCGTTCGCGCCTTCGATGATCCCGCGGTCAAAATACGTGATCCCGTTTTCTTCTCTTCTCTGCTCTTCCAGATTCCTGGATGGAATGATACCCATACCGATCCTCCATATCGTGCCGCAGCACCTTGTCAAAATCAAAGACCCGCGGATATGATCCGCGGGTCAACTCATCATCGATCTCAAGCGCGGCTTGCCTTGTCAACTGCCAGAGCCATACGCGCCTTGATGCGGTTAGCGGCGTTCTTGTGCATAACGCCCTTGGTAACAGCCTTATCGACAGCGGAGGTGGTGGCGCTCAGTTGCGCTTTAGCGGGTTCCACACCTGCGTCCAGAGCGGCGTTGAACTTCTTCATGCTGGTTTTCACGCCGGATCTCACCATACGATTCCGCAGATTTTTCTTTTCGCTGACCTTCACGCGCTTCTTTGCGGACTGGATATTGGGCATCTCTCTTTCACCTCCCATCAACTTACTGCTCTACAGCGTCAGCTATTTTACCACAACAGAGCATCAAATGCAAGTTTTATTTTGTGATATTTCGCAGGTTTTCGCTCTGTTTTTTGATCCTATGGCCATCATGACCGGATGTCCAGGCTGCCCTCGGTGATCAGCTTGCCGTTCACGCGGGAGAAGAGCATCACGTTATTCCCGGTGAAGGACAGGCGCACCTTCTGCCCGATCTTGTAGATCAGGCCGCCGAACATCACGCTGGTGAGCAGGTAGTTGCCCACCCGGATGCGCACGGTGGTCTCCATGCCGGTGGGCATGGCGCTGAACACCTCGCCCTCGATGGCCCCGTCATCGGAGATATGCACGAACTCGGGCCGGACGCCGAGGACAAAGTCGTCCTCCTTGGGTTCCCTCCGCCTGGTGCCCGGATCATCCACCATGGCGATATGGTACGGGAAGGGCACATCCTTGTTGGTCTTCTCCACATACCCGGCCCTGGACGCGATCTCCTTGAACCTGAGCGCTTCTTCTTCCTCGTCCCTGGCGTTATCCCGGGCCCAGTCACTCAAAAGCAGGCCGCCCTCGGGCTTGAAAGAGGCGCGGACCTTGTCGAAGATCGTCAGGTCCACGAGGCCGCCGGCCCCCTGTGTGCCTGTGGCCTCGATGAAATTGACCGCCGGATTGCCCACGAAGTCCGCCACGAAGAGATTCTTCGGCCGGTTATAGACCGTCAGGGGCTCGTCGTACTGCTGCAGGCGGCCGTTGTCGATCAGACAGATCTTCGTTGCCAGGGTCATGGCCTCCATCTGGTCATGGGTCACGTATACGAAGGTGGACCCGGTGCTCAGGTGCAGACGCTGCAGTTCTGAACGCATCTCAAGGCGCAGCTTGGCGTCCAGGTTGGACAGCGGCTCGTCCATGAACAGCACCCGGGGGCTCGGCGCGAGCGTACGCGCGATGGCCACGCGCTGCTGCTGGCCCCCGGAAAGTTCGGAAGGATAGCGGTCCAGGAACTGGCCGATCTTCACGATGGCGCTGACCCTGTCCACCACGCGCTTGATCTCTTCTTTCGTCAGCTTTCTGGCCGGGCCGGTCGCCTCGGACGGATTGGTCCGGACCACCTCGCCCGCCTCGGTCACGGAGAGCCCGGCCTCGTTGATGTTGCTCAGGCCGAAAGCGATGTTCTGGTACACGGTCATATTGGGCCACAGGGCGTAATTCTGGAACAGGAAGCCCACACGGCGCTTGTTCGGCGGGATGTTGATCCCCTGAGCGCTGTCGAACACCGGCACGCCGTCGATGGTGATACGGCCCTCGGTGGGCGTCTCCAGACCGGCGATCATCCTCAGGGTGGTGGTCTTGCCGCAGCCCGACGGGCCCAGCAGGGTCACGAAAGCGTTATCCTCGATCTTCAGGTTCAGATGCTCCACGGCGTAATACCCGCCCCAGCGCTTGGTGATATCCGTTAATTCGATGCGAGACATTTTCAAATCCCCCTTGGTTTATTTGTCACTGCCGATACCGGAGTCGATGCTCGCGCCGGTCAGCTTGTTGACCAGCGTGTTGAACGCCAGGATGACGACGATCAGGATCAGGTTGATGCCGCTTGAGAACGCGTACAGGCCCATCTCGTCGAAATACCCGAGCATGGTGGTGATGATCTTGCCCTGGCCGCACAGCAGCATGAACAGTGTCAGCTCTCTCAGGCAGGTCATGAACGGCAGCAGATAGCCGCTGATGATGGAGGTCTTCTGGATGGGGATGATGATCTTGAACATCCGCTTCCACCAGGGGATGTCCTGGATGATCGCCGCCTCCTCGATCTCGCCTGAGAGCTGCATCATGCTGTTGAGGGCGGACCGGCTGGCGAAGGGGATGTACTTGACCGT
>CADCQZ010000301.1 GCA_902803675.1 uncultured Eubacteriales bacterium | reverse complement strand
GCCCTTGCCGCCGCCGATGGGCAGGCCCGTCAGGCTGTTTTTCAGGATCTGCTCCAGGCCCAGGAACTTCAGGATGCTCAGGTTCACCGACGGATGGAGGCGCAGGCCGCCCTTGTAGGGGCCGATGGCGCTGTTGTACTGCACGCGGTAGCCGCGGTTGACCCGGACCACGCCCTGGTCATCGATCCACGGTACCCGGAACAGGATGACCCTTTCGGGCTCCACGAACCGGTCCAGCAGGCCGGCTTTCTCATACTCCGGATGCTTGTCGAAGACGGGGGACAGGGTGCTCAGGATCTCCCAGGCCGCCTGGAGGAATTCCTTTTCGTAGGGATTGCGCTGCTTGAGGCCTTCGTAGACGGATTGTACGTAGCTGTTCATGTGTCGTCCTCCTTATAATAGATCATCGGGGATCAGTGTAGCGAAATAATCTTCGGGCGTCTCGGCCCGGCGGATCAGGCTGAAGGAGCCGTCCTCCCTGAGGAGCACCTCGGCGCAGCGGAGCCTGCCGTTGTACTGGTAGCCCATGGCCAGGCCGTGGGCGCCGGTATCGTGGATCACCAGGATGTCTCCCTTTTCGATCTCGGGCAGCGGCCGGTCGACGGCGAACTTGTCGTTGTTCTCGCACAGGGCGCCGGTCACGTCG
Organism: uncultured Eubacteriales bacterium; assembly: GCA_902803675.1. The sequence continues at coordinate 1,978 of CADCQZ010000301.1, read as the reverse complement.
TAGACCTTCGTGTTCTCCAGGTCCCTCTTGCCCACGCAGTGGATGTGGTGGTACGCGCCGTACATGGCCGGCCGCATCAGGCACGCCGCCGTCGCGTCCACGCCCAGGTAGTCCTTGTAGATCTTCTTCTCGTGGATCACTTTCGTGACCAGCCAGCCGAAGGGGCCCGTCATGTACCGGCCCATCTCCGCCCGGATGCCCGGGCCGGCAGGATCGGGACCGAAGGCGTTGATATACTCCTTTCGGATCCGCTCGCCGATCACGCCGATGTCCGCCGCCTGATCATCGGGCCGGTAGGGGATGCCCACGCCGCCGGACAGGTTGACATAGGAGAAGGCAAGGCCGCTCTCGTCCCGCAGGCGTTTGCCCAGGGCGAACAGCTCCCGGCTCAAAAGGGGATAGTAGTCCTCGGTCAGGCAGTTGCTGGCCAGGAGAGCGTGCACGCCGAAGGCCTTCACGCCGTGGGCCCTGAGCTTTAGGAGAGTGGACAGCATCTGGTCGAAGGGCATGCCGTATTTGCTCTCGCCCGGCTGGCCCATGATGGCCGAGCCCACGCTCAGCTCGCCCCCGGGATTGTACCGGAGACAGACCTCTTCGGGCACCCTGCCCAGCCGGATCAGGGTGTCGGCGTCGGTGGCGTCGTCCAGGTTGATGCAGCAGCCCCGGTCATAGGCTTCGGTGAGCTCGCTTGACGGCATGGCGTTGGCGCTGAACATGATCCTGCCGCCGGGCACGCCGGCCATGTCCGCCAGGCGCAGTTCGCACAGGGAGGAGCAGTCCAGCCCGCAGCCTTCCTCGCGGAAGATCTTCAGGATCCGGGGGTTCGGCAGCGCCTTGACCGCGAAATACTCGATGAACTCCGGGGCCCAGGCGAAGGCGGCCTTCACCGTACGGATGCGGCGCCGGATCCCGGCCTCGTCATACAGATGGAACGGGGTCGAAAAACGCCTGCAGGCGTCGAGGAAGACGCGGTCGCTCAGGTCGAAATTCGGCATAGGATCTCCCTCACAAACAAAAATAGGCCTAAGGCCGATCGAATCATAACGCCCGGGACCGTGAAGATTCAAGAGCTCAGGGGAGAAAACACATTATAAAAACACTTTTCGCGCCGTTCCCGAGCGGCCGGAACAAAGTGATTTCCGGTTGCAAGCCGGCGTCCATCGATGATATGATGAGTAAAGCGCGATGAAGGAGGCACAGGATGAAAGCAATGGTCGACGAGGTCCGTCAGGAACTGACGGGGCACATCATCCCCTTCTGGCTGGGGCTCAGGGACGACCGCCGGGGCGGCTTTATCGGCCTGGTGGACGCGCAGCTCGTCCGGCATCCGGACGCGGACCGGGGCTGCATCCTCAACAGCCGGATCCTGTGGTTTTTTTCGGAGACATACCGCCTAAAAGGCGGGGATGAGCTTCTCGACGCCGCGAAACACGCTTACGCCATGCTCAAACGGATGACGGATACGGAGCGCGGCGGTGTCTTCTGGTCCCTCAGGGCGGACGGGGCGCCGGCGGATACCGCTAAATATACCTACTGCCAGGCCTTCGCCGTCTACGCGCTCGCGGCTTATCACCGGGCGTGCGGTGACGGGGAGGCCCTTCAAAGGGCGGACGCGCTCTTTGACGTGATCGAGGAGAGATGCCGGGACGACGGGGGATACCTTGAAGCCTTCGACGCCGACTGGAGCCCCCGCGGGAACGTGATGCTCAGCGGGAACGGCGTGACGGCGGAAAGGACCATGAACACGCTGCTGCATGTCCTGGAGGCTTATACGGGCCTTTATGAGGCCGCCGGTGAGGAAAAAGTGCGCCGGAAGCTCTATGAGATCTTCGATCTTTTTGAAAAGCGGATCTATTCGCCCGAAAAGCACCGTCAGGAAGTGTTTTTCGACCGGGGATACCGCCCGCTCATCGACCTGACCAGCTACGGGCACGATATCGAGACCAGCTGGCTGGCGGACCGGGCCCTGGATGTGCTC
>CADCQZ010000300.1 GCA_902803675.1 uncultured Eubacteriales bacterium | reverse complement strand
GGGGACTGACAATTGACTTTCGGCCCCCGGGCCTATATACTGCCCTCAAACACCACAGGGACGGAAAGGCGCGGGACATGCTCACCATCACACGGGATCAGGCGAAGACATTCATCCTCATCAAACAGGGCCTCCTGGGGAAGCACCGCTTCATCGGGAAGCAGGGCGCGTACCGGTATGTGTGCGAGGCGGGCTGTATCCAGTATGACCCGGTGGACGTGTGCGGCCGGAACGCCGAGCTGACGCTGCTGTCCCGGGTGAGGGGCTTCAAAAGGGAGACCCTTTCGGAGCTGCTCTATCGGGACCGGCTCCTGGTGGACTACCCGGACAAGGAGCTGTCCATCTGGCCGGCAAAGGACTGGCCGTATTTTGAGAGTTACAGGCAGCGGAGCCGGGAGCACGCGAAAAACTTCCCGGAGCTCGAGGCCCTCAAGACGCGGGCGGAGACTTACATCCGTAAGAACGGGCCCGTGAGCAGCGATACCCTGCCCATCGAAGGCGATATCTTCTGGCACTCCGCCATGCACTGGAGCGGGAACTGGGCGGGCCGGTCCCCCGCCGCCCGGTCCGTCCTGGAGCAGATGTATACCGACGGCACGCTCCTCATCCACCACAAGGCCGGTACCCGCAAATCCTACGATCTGGCGGAAAGATATCTGTCCCCGGAGGTGCTCGATGCTCCCTGCCCCTGCCCGGACGAAAAAAGCTTCCGGCAGTGGCGTATCGCCCGGCGGATCGGGGCCGTGGGCCTTTTATGGGACCGCAGGAGCGACGCGTTCCTGGGCATCAGAATGACGCCCGGAGAGCGGTCGGAGGCCTTCGCCGCGCTGACGGAAGCGGGCGTCATCGTTCCCGTCGGGGTGGAAGGGCTCAGGGCCCCTCTTTACATGCTCCGCCGGGACGAAGGGATGATGGAAAGCGTGCTCGGCGGCGCGGCCGACAGGAAGGCGCGGCTGGAGTTCCTGGCGCCCCTGGACCCGATGCTCTGGGACAGGAAGCTCGTGGAAGCCCTGTGGGACTATCAGTACTCCTGGGAGATCTACACCCCCCGGGAAAAGCGCCGGTACGGGCACTACGTGCTGCCCATGCTGTACGGGGAAAACTTCGCCGGCAGGATCGAGGCGGCCGCCGAGAGAAAGCGGGGGGCGCTGAACGTGAAAAACATCTGGTTCGAGCCCGGGACAAAACGCGGGAAGCGGATGGACGCCGCCATCGGAAAGGCCCTTTCCCGCCTGGCCGCCTTCAACGGCTGCGCGGAGATCATCGGCGATTTTGGGGACGGGCCCGTCCGGGAAGAGTGATCAAAATGGATCTGACGACACGCTACTGTGTGGTGATGGGCTGCTACTGGTCCAATTTCGCCGTATTCTCCAACTACGCCACGGTGTACCTGCTGGGCCGCGGGTTCTCCAACACCGCCATCGGCATGATGACCGCCGCGGCGTCCCTTTTTGCCGCCCTCCTCCAGCCCGCCTTGGGCGCCTGGGCAGACCGGCCCCGCAGCCCGAGCGTCAAAAACATCCTGCTCCTGCTCACGGGCCTGTTTCTCGTCTCGGCCGCGCTGGTGCCCCTGACCGCCGACCGGTCCCGAGAAATGCTGGTGCTCTCCTACGGCGCCGGCATCATGCTGATGCAGTGCATGATGCCCCTTTTCAACGCCCTGGGCACCCTTTCGAACGGGAACGGCCGGAAAGTGGATTTCGGCATCGGCCGGGGCGCGGGCTCCCTCGTGTACGCCGTGTTCTCCGTCCTGATCGGTCAGGTGACGGAAAAGCACGGCATCCAGCTGATCCCCCTGACCGGCGTGGGATTGTACATCCTCCTCACGCTGTGCCTCACGGCCTTTCCCTTTAAAAAGACGCCCGTGCCGCGGCGGAAGACCCGGGCCGGGTTCTTCAAGCGCTACCCGGGCTTTATGACCGTGCTCTTCGCCGCGGGCTGCCTGTACACCAGCCACAAGCTGATCGGCAATTTCGCCTACCAGGTCATCGTCAGCAAGGGCGGCGACAGCGCTTCCCTCGGGGTATCCTACGCCATCGCCGCCCTGACCGAGCTGCCCGTGATGTTCTTTTTTACCAGGCTCCTTCAGAAGATGAGCGCCGGGAAATGGCTGATCCTCAGCGGTTTCGCGAACCTTTTAAAATGCGCCGGGACCCTTCTGGTCTCCAGCGTGGCCGGGTACTACGGCGTGCAGTTCCTGCAGCTGCTGGCCTTCGCCGTCATCACCGTGGCCTCGGTCCACTATGTGGCCGGCCTCATGGCGCCCCAGGACGCCGTGAAGGGCCAGGCCTTCTTCGGCGTGTCGAGCACCGCGGGCACCATCGCCGCTTCCGCCCTGGGGGGCCGGCTGCTGGACATGAGCGGCGTGACCGCCCTTTTGATCGCGGCCGTCCTCTTCGCCGCCGTCTCGGCCGCGGTGATGGTGTGGGGCGTCAGGAAATGCCGCGCCGCCTGACCGCTTTTTTGCTCCTCACCTGTTCACGATCCTCGCGCCGAAGGGGGTCAATGAGAGCTTGGCGATCTTGAAGAACTGCTTCCCGAAGGGGATCCCCACGATGGTCAAGCACCACAGCAGCCCGAAAGCAGCGTTCCCCAGCGCCATCCACAGCCCGCACACCACGAGCCAGATGATGTTGGCGATGGTGGACGGGGCGCCGCCGCCGTAGACCACGTCCTTTTTGAAGGGCCAGAAGGAAAGACTGGCGAACTTGAAGCACTGCCTGCCGTAGGGGATCCCGATGATGGTGATGCACCACAGCAGCCCCGACAGCCACCAGCCAAGACCGCTCAGGAACCCGCCGAAAACGAACCACAGGATATTGCCGATCAAACGCATAGTTACCTCCCCCGCTTCACACCGGGACGCGGCCGAACACGGGGCCGCGCGACCCGGATATCGAACGGGGCGAGTATAGCCCATCCGCAAATAAAGTGTCAACAGTTCCCGAGGCCGATGGCAAAAAACAAAAAAGATGGTATAATGACATCAAACGCGCGCCGGTCCCCCGGGGCCTGCCGCGGAACGCAAACAAGGAGAAGATACTATGAACGCCACCCTCGCCCTGATGCTCTTTTCCCTGGTCATCCTGCTGTACTGGGTGATCGCGGAACTGTTCACGTTTTTCTTCCGCCTGACGGGGCTGCAGGCGGAAAGGGCGCGTTTCCAGGTGCTGTCGCTCCTGACGGGCACGGGCTTCACCACCCGGGAGAGCGAGATCGTCATGAGCTCGCGGCGCCGCCGCCAGCTGGCCCGGGTGACCATGCTTTTCGGGTTCGTGTTCAACATCACCATCGTGTCCGCGTTCATCAACGTGTTCCTGTCCATGAAGGTAGTGGTGCTGGGGCACCAGATCGTGGGCTTTCTGATCCCGCTGTCCACCGTGGCCGTGATCCTGATCTTCATGCGCGTGCCGAAGGTCCACGCCTGGGGAGAGAACCTTTTAAGGCGGGTGGTGGACCGGGCTTTTGAACGGATCGAGACCTTCAACGCCGTGCTGCTGGTGGACAATATCGGCAACGGGTCCATCGCCCAGGTGACGCTGCGCCACATCCCGGAAGCCTATCAGGGCCGCACGCTCGCCGAAACGAGGCTGCGCGCGGAGACCGGCATCCTGGTGATGCTGGTGGAGCACCGGGGCGGCAGGACCACGGCAGCCCAGCCGGAAACGGTATTCGAGCCCGGTGACAAGCTGACGGTCTTCGGGGACTATAAAAAGATCTGCGAAGCTTTCCACGCCCAGGAGCATTTCGCGGACGACTGACGCCTGCCGGGCCGCATTCCCGCCATTGATTATTTTTCCGGGATATGGTATCTTCATCAGTGAACGAGGCACTCAAACACCGATATAACGGAGGTGCATACTCATGAAAAAAACGCTGCTTGTGATCCTGGTGGTCTTTACCTGTCTTCTGGCCGCCGACGCCCTGGCCGCGGAGGTGAAGATCAATGAAGTCAATTTTCCCGACTGGCGCTTCAGGGACTATGTGGCGGAGTTCGACAGGGACGGGAACGGTGCCCTCAGCGAAGAGGAGAGGGAAGCCGTGAAGGAGATCGACGTGGACAAGACGTCCATCGAGAGCCTGGACGGCATCGGGTACTTC
>CADCQZ010000299.1 GCA_902803675.1 uncultured Eubacteriales bacterium | reverse complement strand
CCGGCGCATGGCGATTTTGGCCAGAAGTCCCTTTATTAATGGATGAGAAGATGTTATAATGATCCTACAATACACTTGGAGGTGATCGGAATTGGATAAGGCTCTGGTGATCATGGCGGCCGGTATGGGCTCGCGTTTCGGTGAGGGGATCAAACAGCTGACGCCCGTGGGGCCCGGCGGGGAAGTGGTCATGGATTATTCCATCCATGATGCCATTCGCGCCGGCTTTACGCAGATCGTGTTCATCCTGCGCAGGGATATCCTGCCCGTGTTCAAGGATCTGGTGGGGAACCGCCTGGAGGAAAAGGTCAAGCCCCTGGGGATCCGCATCGATTACGCGTTCCAGGAGCTGGACGATCTGCCGGAGGGCCTCAAGCCCGTGGAAGGCCGGAAAAAGCCCTGGGGCACCTGCCAGGCGGTGCTCAGCGCCCGCGATGTGCTCAGGACGCCCTTCGCCGTGGTCAACGCGGACGATTATTACGGGCAGGACGCTTTCCGCCTGATCGCGGAAGCCCTGGATAAGACCGCGCCGGAAGATCCCGCGTCCCTGATCATGGTGGGCTACATCCTCAAGAACACCCTGAGCGAGAACGGCACCGTGACCCGCGGCATCTGCGAGGCGGAGGACGGGTATCTGAAGACCCTGCATGAGACCGGCAAGATCCAGGTGGAAGCGGGCACGGACAGGATCGTGTCCGACCGGGGCGAACTGACCGGGGACGAGACCGTGTCCATGAACCTCTGGGGGCTCACGCCCGCGTTCCTGTCCGGGATGGGCGAGGCTTTCACGGCCTTCCTGAAGGATCCCGGGACGGATCAGCTCAAGGGCGAGTTCCTCCTGCCGATCTATATCGGCGGCCTCCTGGAAAAGGGCGAGGCGCGGGTGAAGGTGCTCCGCTCCCACGACAAGTGGTTCGGCATGACCTATTCCCAGGATATCGCCTCCACCAAGGAGGAGATCGGCAAGCTGGTGGCCAAAGGGACCTACCGGGAAGACCTGTATTCCGATCTGGGCTGATATAAAAATCGTTCCGCGCATCGAAAGACCGGCCTGACACGCGTTTGTCAGGCCGGTCTTCTGTCCGGAGAGGCCCGGTGATGTCCCGGGTCAGAAACTGATCTTCCCCAGCACCGCGGGATGAGCGGCGCCGGTCACACTGGGCACGTTGCCGCACTGCCCGTGGACGCATTCGCTGGCCAGGATGGCGAAGGCCACGGCTTCCTTGGCCTCGCTGTCGAACCCTAAGTCCTCATTGGTCATGACGGGGATGTCAAGGCATTCCCGCATGGCCCTGAGCAGGGCCGGGTTGCGGCTGCCGCCCCCGCCCACCACGATCTCATCCGGCTTCACGGCGCAGAAGCGCTCCACCGAGACGCGGATGCACTCCGCCGTGAAGCGGGTCGCGGTGGCCATCAGGTCCGCGCCGCTCAACCCGAAGGCGCGGGCCTTTTCCATCAGGGCGTCCACGTATTTCTCCCCGTAGTCCTCCCTGCCCGTGCTCTTGGGCGGGGCTTTTTTCAGGTAGGGATCCTCGAGCATTTCGCTGAGCAGCCGGACGCACACGCGTCCGGACGCGGCCAGGGCCCCGTCCCGGTCATACCGCTCCCGGCCCCCGGTCAGCCGGCTCATGATCTGGTCCATCACCATGTTGCCCGGGCCGGTATCGAAGGCGAAGACCGCTTCGGGGCCTTTGCCCGCGGGCAGGACGGTCAGGTTGCCGATGCCGCCGATGTTCTGCAGCCCCACGCTGCGGTCCGCCCGGCGGTAGAGCAGGTACTCGGTATAGGGCACCAGGGGGGCCGCCTGTCCTCCGGCGGCCATGTCCCGCACCCGGAAATCACTGACCACCGGGCAGCCCAGGCCCTCGCTGATCACGGAGGGCTCGCCCAGCTGCAGCGTGCCCCGGCCGGGCCGGCCCAGGTAAGGCACGGGGAAGGGGATGTGGTGGACGGTCTGGCCATGGCTGCCCACCAGGTCCACCTGTTCCGGGGCGATCCCCGCTTTTTCGCATACCTTCAGGCAGGCCTTCAGGCATTCCTCGCCCAGGCGGAAATGGAACAGCGCCAGGTCCCGGCTGCCGCCCTGGTCCCCGGCCGCCAGGCGCAGGATCTCACGGCGCATCTCGTCCGTATAGGGGAGAGTCTCAAAAGCCAGGGTCTCCACCCGGATATCCGTCGAGTATCCGGTGATGCGGGTCAGGGCGGCGTCCATCCCGTCGGCAGAGGTGCCGCTCATGAGGCCGATGACCAGCAGAGAGTCCTTCTCCGTCAGGGGTCTGAGCAGATCCATCGAAGATACCTCCTTGATTTATATCCGTTCGTTCTCCCGCAGGGCAAAGACACAGTCGTTGACTGCCCTTCTGAATTCCGTCAGGATCTTCACGTCCCCGTCGGGGAAAAAGAGCCTGTTGGTGAAAATGACCGTGCCGATATCGTATCCACGGGAGAAATAGATGCAGGTCCCCGTGAAGCCTGTGTGGCCGCAGCCTTCGGGATAGATCCGCCCGGTCTCGAGCCCCAGGCCCCTGGTGGGCGCGGTCTTTTGCTCCCTCTGGGCTTCAAGGAACAGGTCCGACGGGGCGTTCATGTAGTACCGGCACAGGATCTCGTAACTGAGGGCGTCCGCGAAGATGCCCGCGTGGCCCGCTTCGTCATGAAAGTAATAGTGGCTGTTCCCGTCGTTCACCGTGCCGATGACGGGCACGCCCAGGGGACGGAAACCGTCAAAGGGGATGTCCCGCTCCCGGCACATGCCCATCTCGATCCTGTTCCCGTAATCCGACGGGATCAGGGGCCAGGTGAGGGGCGGATGATAGACCATCCGGGGGATCCGCAGCCGGTCGGTGAGGTCCTCCTTGAGGCACTTTGCCAGGGGCTTTCCCCGGAGCCGCTCCAGCAGCAGGCCCAGCAGCATGAAGTTCAGGTCGGAATAGACCATGCCCCGCGTGGGCTCCGTGTGCTCCAGGGCGTACCGGAACACCGTGAAAAAGGGCTCGTCCCTCCGGGAGTAGAAGGGATACCAGTCCACGATGGTGGAGGTGTGGGTCAGGAGATGGTACAGCGTGATGCCATCAAGGCGCTTTTTCAGATACTCATCCTCCCGGATCTCACTGAAAAGATCCGTGAGGGGCGTGTTCAGATCCAGGCGGCCCTCCTCGATCAGGAACAGGATCTGGGTGGCCGTGGCGATCTTGGTGAGGCTGGCGACGTCAAAGACGGAACCTTCCTCCGCCTCCCCGGCGCAGAGCACCGCCAGGGTCTCCCGGCTGTTGAACACCCGCACACAGGCGGAGGGAAAATACTTTTTATCGCGGTACTGTTCCACGATGGGGCGGACAGCGTCCAGGATGATCTTTTCCGCGGTCATCGGTCTAACTCCTCCCTTCGGCCAGGGCATCGGCGATGCGGCCCCCGGCGCTCTCAAGGAGCGCGCGGGCCTCCGGGGCGTCCACCCCCGCCCTGAGCATCACGATGGCGGTCTTGCAGTGCCACCCGGCCTCCCCAAGCGCCCTCAGGGCTTCTTCCGGGGAGACGCCCGCGGCTTCCCGGACGATGCCTTCGGCCCGGGCCCTGAGCTTTTCGTTGGTGGGCTTCACGT
>CADCQZ010000298.1 GCA_902803675.1 uncultured Eubacteriales bacterium | reverse complement strand
TGCCCTGGCCGGGGCCAGGAGCCACTGGGCTCTGGCCGCTCTGGGCGGCGGCGGAGCGTTCGAGGTAAGGACCGTCGCGGTGAACGAGGCGTTTGAAAATATCTCCGTCAGCTCCCCCGAGGCCAGCGTCACCTTCCTGCCCGCGGAAAACGGAAAATGCACCGTGGCGCTCCCTGAGCAGCCGAAGCTGAAGCACGCCGTGGCGGTGAAGGACGGGACGCTCACCGTGGAGCTGGAGGACAGCCGGGGATGGTCCGACCGGGTCTCCCTGTTCTCCTCCGCCCCCTCCATCACGGTATATCTCCCCGAGAGGGCCTACGCCGCCCTCCGCGTCGAGGGAGACACGGGCGACGTGCAGATCGCCGCGTTGGCGTTTGAGAGCGTCGATATCTCCATCCACACCGGGGACGTGACCTGCGCCGCCTCCGCGTCGGGGCTGATGCGCATTTCGGCCAGCACCGGGGACATCCGCCTGGAGAACGTGTCCACCGGGACGCTGGAGCTCTCCGTCTCCACCGGCCGGGTGGACGTGCTCGGCGCGGACTGCGCGGGGGAGCTGAAGCTGCACGTGAGCACCGGGAAGGCGGAGCTGACCGACGTCAGGTGCGCCGGCCTCACCTCCGACGGCAGCACCGGGAGCCTCAAGCTGACGAACGTCATCGCCGCGGGGAGCCTCACCGTGGAGAGGAGCACCGGGGACGTGAAGCTGGATGGCTGCGACGCCGCCGAGCTGCGCCTCAAGACAGACACCGGCGACGTGAGCGGCTCCCTGCGCCCGGAGAAGATCTTTATCACGAAGAGCGATACGGGCGACGTCCGGGTGCCCGAGACCGTCAGCGGCGGCGTCTGCCGGATCACCACCGACACGGGCGATATCACCATCACGATAAAATAAATATTCGGGCATAGAAAATCGGCGCGACCTTTTCGGTCACGCCGGTTTGTCTTTTTTCCGGGGGAATATCGTGAGGATCACGAAGGCGATACAGCTCACGTTGATCACGAAATCCGCCAGGTTGAACACCGCGAAGCGGATGAATTCCAACTCCAGCATGTCTACCACGTAGCCGTGGAGCAGCCGGTCGATGCCGTTGCCCACGGCCCCGGCCAGGGCCAGCACCGCCAGCCACTTTTCCCAGGGAGCGGTGAGCTTGTGCTTTGCCAGGGCCCAGATCACCACCGCGGCGAAGGCCGCCAGCAGCGCCAGGAAGGCCCAGCGTCCCCCCTGCAGCATGCCGAAGGCAACGCCGCTGTTGTGGATGTGGGTGAGATGGATGAAGCCGGGGATCAGGGGGATCTGCTCCGCGGCGGAGGCGTTCAGCGGGATGCGGGCCACGACCCAGGCCTTGAACGCCTGGTCCAGGGCGATCACTGCGGCGCCCGCGAGGATATACAGACCCACCGGGTCTTTCTTTTCAGACATGAGCGTGTCCTCCTGGAAAAAGGAAAAGGGCCGCCCGGCATGACCGGGCAGCCCGTTTTTTGAAGCGGCGAACGACGATTACTTGTCGACGGCTTCCTTCAGCGCCTTGCCGGCCTTGAACTGGGGCACGCGGGAGGCGGGGATGGGGATCTCTTCCTTGGTCTTGGGGTTGCGGCCCATGCGAGCCTCGCGCTCCTTGACGTCAAAAGTGCCGAAGCCCACCAGGGAGACCTTCTCGCCGCTCTTCAGGCTGGCGGTGACGGTATCCAGCGCAGCGTTGACAGCCTTCTCGCTGTCCTTCTTGGAAAGGCCGGTCTTGACAGCCACTTCCGCAATGAGTTCTGCTTTGTTCATGTGAATCCTCCTAATCTTGTGTATGCGATCTATAGGCTGACCGCCTCATTTCGGGCAGTCTCACCATCCAAATTATCGGCCGCTCTCCGCCTCCAGGGCGCGGAAGCGGCGGATCTGCTCCTCGCACCGGGCGTGAAGCGCCTCCTCCGGGTCCAGACCCAGATGCCGGGCGGCGTACACCGCGTCGAACAGCAGTTCGCCCAGGGCGGCCTTCTGCGCATCCCGATCGTCCGCCGTGCGGAGCGCGGCCAAGGAGCTTTCCAGCGCGGAGAAGATCTCTCCCTCGTCCGTCCGGTCCTGGACGGAAGCGCCCTTTTTCTGTACCTTCTCCGCCCGCCAGAGGCCCGGCAGGGTGCGGCACACCGCGTC
>CADCQZ010000297.1 GCA_902803675.1 uncultured Eubacteriales bacterium | reverse complement strand
GTCCTGCACGGACCACACGGTGACGGGCTGCTTCGCCCGCACCTGGGACGACAGCCTGGTCATCAAGAACTACTCCGGCTCCACCAAGGGCATCACCTTCAGAAACATCCAGGTGTGGACGGACCTGGCCCAGTCCATGGAGATCGGCTACGAGACGGACAAGGGCCTCACCCTGGACCCGGAGATCAGCGATGTGACCTTTGAGGACATCACGGTGCTCTACAATTTCCACAAGCCCGTCATCTCCATCCACAACAGCGACGACGCCTGGGTGCACGATATCACCTACCGGAACATCGTGGTGGAGCACGCGTACATGCAGGGGGACAACGGCTACAACAACGAGCTGATCGAGATGACGCTCCAGAACTCCTCCTGGTCCACGGTGCGGGATGAGTTCGGCGTCACCTCCGATGTGCTCATCGACGGGCTCACGGTGTTTGATACCCTCGACGGCAAAGTGCCCGCCTCCCGCCTTTCCGGCCAGGGAGAGGACAACATGATCACCGGCGTGACGCTCAAAAACATCGTGATCAACGGCGAGCGGATCACGGACTTAAAGACCCTGAAGCTGCGGATGAACGAGTACTGCGACGGCATCACCATCGAATGAGAGGAGCGCGCGATATGAAAATGAAGCTGTTCGTCATATTGGCCCTTTCGGCCCTGTGCCTCATCGCCCTGCCCGGCTTTACTGAGGGCGCGGATCCCGACACGGTGGTGACCGTGGTGGAAGCGCCGGATCAGACCGAAGCCCAGCGCCCCCCCTGCTTCCCGGACCCGGCGGCGGACTTCATCCCCCTGCCGGATACCGAGAACTTCGCCCTCAACGTGCCCGTCATCTCCGGCGCCCACACGGACGTGTATGTGGATAAAAACGTGAACGACGGCAAGACCGACACCTACTGGGAGTCCAAAGGATTCCCCGCCCCCATCACCTTTGACTTGGGGCAGGAGAGGACCGTCTCCTGCGTGGCCGTGTGCCTCAACCCCTCCTCCATCTGGGAGCCCCGCATCCAGGAGATCGCGGTGCTCGTGAGCCTTGACGGGGAGAACTTCACCGAGGCGGCTCCCGCGGACAAGTACCAGTTCGACGCGGCCACGGGCAACCGGATCCGCATCGACTTTGAACCCGTGCAGGCCTCCTTCGTGCAGCTTAATTTCACCCTCAACACCTCCTCGAGGACCGGCGGCGCCCAGGCGGCGGAGATCGGGATCTACTGAGGCGGGATATGGGTTTGACGGCCGTTTGGTGAGGCGGTCAACAGGGCAAGGATAGGAATATCCTTGCTTTTTTATTTGGAACATGATTAAATAAGGGCAAAGATCAAATCATTATTGTAAGAAACTGTCGGGGACGGATCTGATCGACACATCTCCTCAAGCATGATTTACTCCCCTTAACGATCTGAGGGATGATGATATGGCAAGGCAGCCATGGAAAGTGAGCGATGGTGGGGCATATGCAAGTGAGCGTCCGGGGTTTTCACATGATGATATACTGCACTTTACACAGGGATAATATGGCATGGAAGGCCAGGTGACAAACAGAACCGTCCCCGAAAACCTTAAGAGGTGTATTACTAAAATGACTGGTACAAAATCATCTTCGCTAAACAGTAAAACGCATATATATACACTTCCTTCTCTGATGCCGGACAGAAAGTATATGAACATCGGCACCGGCGTGCTGGTGTTCCTGGGTTCATTGGCAGGGTGGCTGATTTCTGGTATTGTATCTGTTTGGAAACCGGCTGTCATCAGTCGGGATCGCAGTAAGCTCGGCTTGTTCGTCGATGGTACCGAACTGCGGACAGACCCGGACTGCGTCATGCTTTATACCAATGGCTGTTGTACAAGTTCGATCCCCAGAGACCGGCTCCATACGAGTATCATGACATTTGGTCATGGAGAGTTCTACGTTGTATTCAGCACGGAGGAGATCGAAAACGCGACCCGTGACGAATTGATGGATCTTGTGCGGACAAAGAAAGCTTTCGCGTTTCCTGAGGACCTGTGGATGCGGGAGCATGAACCTTCTTTCTTTCACTGTTAGGGAACCACGGAACAAATCAGCGATATCTAGTCAAACATACCTCTGAGCAGTGCTTTCCAGATTGTACGGTCGGTTTCGAGCTGATTTATTAAAGAATCACAGCGCGGACCCTCACTCATGAACTATCGGGGACGGTTCTTTTTGACCCATCATTTCAGCCGTGCCGCCGGAGCTGCCCGCTGCGCACATACTCAATAGAAACAGATATAAATTTGGGCTGGTAAAATTCGGAGCAGACTATCCTTGCTTTTTTATTGAAAACATGATTAAATAAGAACAAGGAAAAAAATCACTGTTTTGAGAGGTGGATCATGAAAGGGATCATCCTTGCCGGAGGCTCCGGCACCAGGCTCTATCCGCTGACGCTGGTCACCAGCAAGCAGCTGCTGCCCGTGTACGACAAGCCCATGATCTATTACCCCCTGTCCACCCTGATGCTGGCGGGGATCAGGGACATCCTGATCATCACCACCCCGGAGGAGAGCGACCGGTTCAAGGCCCTGCTGGGGGACGGCGCCGAGTTCGGCATCGACCTCAAATACGCGGTGCAGCCCAAGCCGGAGGGGCTGGCCCAGGCCTTCACCATCGGGCGGGAGTTCATCGGGGACGACGCCTGCGCCATGATCCTGGGGGACAATATCTACTACGGCAACGGCTTCGGCTACAAGCTGATCAACGCCTCGAAGGCCGCGCAGAACGGCCTGGCCACGGTGTTCGGCTACTACGTGGAGGACCCGGAGCGCTTCGGCGTGGTGTCCTTCGATAAGAACGGCAAAGCCGAGACCATCGAGGAGAAGCCGAAAAACCCCAAGTCCCACTACGCGGTGACGGGGCTGTATTTCTACCCCGCCGGGGTGAGCGACATGGCCGATCAGGTGAAGCCCTCCGCCAGGGGCGAGCTGGAGATCACCACGCTCAACGAGATGTACCTGCACGCGGGCACCCTGCAGGTGGAGATCCTGGGCCGCGGCTTCACCTGGTTCGACACGGGCACGGTGGAGAGCCTCATCGAGGCGGCGGAATTCGTGCGCCTGACCCAGAAAGCGCAGAACATGATGATCTCCTCCATCGAGGAAGTGTCCTACCGGATGCGGTGGATCGACGGGGAGCAGCTCCTGAAATGCGCGGACAAATACGGCAAATCCGCCTACGGCAAGCACCTGCGCGCCGTGTATGACAACCTGTTCATCAAGTAAGTACGGGAGGGATATCTCATGAAGATCCTCGTGACCGGCGGCGCGGGCTTTATCGGCTCCAATTTCATCTTCTACCTGTTGGATCACTATCCGGACGACCAGGTCATCTGTGTGGACAAGCTGACCTACGCCGGCAACCTGAGCACCTTGAAGCCGGTGATGGACGATCCCCGGTTCCGCTTCTGCCGCCTGGATATCTGCGACCGGGAGGGCATCATGGCCCTCTTCAAGGAGGTCAGGCCGGACATCGTGGTGAACTTCGCCGCGGAGAGCCATGTGGACCGCTCCATCGAGAACCCCGGCGTGTTCCTTGAGACCAACATCATGGGCACCGCGGTGCTGATGGACGCCAGCCGCGCCGTGGGCGTTACCCGCTTCCACCAGGTGTCCACCGACGAGGTGTACGGCGACCTGCCCCTGGACAGGCCGGACCTGTTCTTTACCGAGGAAACGCCCATCCACACCTCCTCGCCCTATTCCTCCTCCAAGGCCAGCGCGGACCTGCTGGCCCTGGCCTATCACCGCACCTTCGGCCTGCCGGTGTCCATCAGCCGCTGCAGCAACAACTACGGCCCCTAC
>CADCQZ010000296.1 GCA_902803675.1 uncultured Eubacteriales bacterium | reverse complement strand
GCGCAGGATGATGTTCGGATGGACAACGCGATACGGGACGGGTCTTTTAAGCGGAATCCCGTGTTCCTGAAGGCTATCGATGACGCCAGGGCTTCGGACAAAGCGCTCCATCTCATCGCGTATCTGACCCATCGGTCCAGCCACGGCTGCATCGATTATCCTTTGATGCTCTGTGAAATGGCCGAAGGCGTTCCGGTCTGGCTGCACATCATTTTCGACGGGCGCAGCACGCCTCCCGGCAGCGCGCCGGATCTGCTCAAGGAGCTGGAAGGGGAGCTCGACCGGATCGGGCGGGGCAGGATCGCGGACGGTGTCGGGCGCGGGATCGCGCTTGACCGGGACGGCAATTACGAAAAAGTACGAAGAGCGTATGAGGCCATGGTGCTCGGAAAGGGCACGCCGTACAGATGATATCTGCGGCCCTTGATAACGTATGTCCATGCGGGATATGAGCGTGGCGGAAGGGATCGACCATGAAGAATTATGATCTCATGATCCTCGGCCCGGCGACCCGGGATGTGAATATCGACTATACCGGCGAGGAGAGCCGTATCATAGGGGGAGCGGTCACTTTCTGCGTCCCCGCGGCAGCCTCCGCCGGCGCGAGCGTCTTCGCGGCTGTCAAGGCATCTGAGGAAGACGATGATGTGATAAAGGCTTTTCATCTGCCGGCGGAGGACATGGCCATCCTGCCCTCCGGACGCACCACTCAAATGTGCAACCGGTATTTTACCCCCGACCGGGAGCGGCGGGAGGCTTCCTGCACCGCTCAGTCCGATCCCATCCTGCCGGATGAGGTGCCGCCGGTAAAGCGGAAGATGACCCATCTGGCCGGCCTGCTGTACGGGGATTTTCCCGGAGAACTGATAGAAAAACTGAAGAACGAGGCCGGGCTGACAGCCGACATCCAGGGTTTTCTGCGGTGGAACGAATCCGGCAGGCTCACCTTTCACGATTGGGCCGAAAAAAGGAAATACCTGCCGTATTTCGATATCCTGAAGACCGACGCGGCCGAAGCGGAGATACTGACCGGGGCAAAGGACCGCGCCGATGCCGCGCGCATCCTCATCTCCTGGGGCGTGCCGGAGGTGCTTATCTCCTACAATACGGAGATGCTGGCCTGCGACGGCTCCCGCATGCGCACATATCCGGTCAGATCCAGAGATCTGAGCGGCCGCACCGGCCGGGGCGATACGGTGTTCGGCAGCTACATCGCCATGCGTGTCCTGGGGGCGGACATGGATGAGGCTTTGCGGTACGCCACCGCCTGCGTGTCTCTTAAAATGGAGACGCCCGGGCCGTTCACCGGGACCCGGGAGGATGTGGAAGCTTATCTGAGACAGTTCTATTGACCGTAAAGAGGATGGTCCTTCGCGCTCGGACAGGACGCCGGTCCCGTTTGAGCCGATCGTACGCTGTGCGCTGAGCCGCCCGGATCCGGGCGCGCGTCAGCGCTTTTTTCGATGATCCGCCTGATGCGGCTCGTGAAGACACGGGCGGCAGGCCTTCCATCGGCTTTGACGTGTGCTCTTGTGGCGGAACGCCGGCCGTGATAAAATGCTGTCATCAACACGAACGGAGGGACCTGGATGCTGAGGGACGGGGAGCGGCTGGATGATCTGGGAGTGAACGGCTGGGCCGTCATCCAGAGCAGGGATGACTGGCGTTTCTCCGCGGATACGGTGCGCCTGGCCGCGTTCACTTCCGTGCGCCCCGGTGAGAGGATCCTCGATCTGGGCATGGGGGACGGGGCGCTTTCCCTTCTGCTCCTGGCGAAGGAGCCTTCCGCCGCCGCCGAGGGGATCGAGATCCGCCCGGAGGCCGCAGACCGGGCCCGCAGGAGCATCGCGTATGATCACCTGGAGGATCGCTGTTCCGTCATCGAGGGGGATGTCATGGATCACAGAAACCTTATCCGTCCGGCGGTCTATTCCCTGGCGGTGGCGAACCCGCCCTATGCGCGTCCTGCTCAGGAGGGCCAGCGCTTCACACTGGCCCGCTGCATGGGCCATGACGATATCGCCCTCTGGTGCCGGGCGGCATCCTGGGGGCTTCGCAACAGGGGGCGGTTCTGCGTCGTGTATCCCTGCGACGCTCTGCAGAGCGTGCTGTCGGCGATGGATGATGCGGACCTTAAGCTCAAACGCCTGGAGATCGTGCGTTCGGCGTCGGGCTGCGGGGTCTTTCTGGCCGAGGGCATCAAGGCCGCGCGCCCCGGCGGTACCAGGGTGACGGTGAGCGATGATCCGGGGGTGACCGGCTGAAGATGAAAAAGAGAACGTTTGGGCTTCCTCAGTCCCTGAAGGAACAGTATCCCGCCCTGGGCCGGGCCATCAACCGTCTTCCCAGGTGCAGGATCCTGTACCCTCTCTATCTGACAGATCAGCTGTTTTTGATGCGGGAGACGGTGTATTCTCCCCGGGTGCCCGCGTCTTTTGACGGTTTTTCTTTCGCTTTTGTCAGCGATATCCATTACGGCCCGTTGTTTTCCCTTCGGCAGAAGGAGCGTTTGTCCGCTTTTTTCGCCCGCTGCGGTACGGACGCTCTCATCCTGGGAGGCGATCTGGGGATGAATACCGATCATGCCGCCCGCTTCCTGGAGGAGATGAGGCTGCCGGAGCATCCGGAAGGCGCTTTCGCTGTTTTCGGCAATCATGAAAACATGGGCGGATCAACGGAAAACAAAACGAAGTCTGTTTTGAATGCCCACGGGGTCAGGGCCCTGCTGAACGAGCGCGCGTTCATCAGGCGGGGGAACGAGAGCATCGATCTGAGGGGTTTCCGGGATTATTTCACGTCACCGGGCGCTCAGGAGGATCTTGACGCCGAAAGGGGAGACACATTCACGGTCTTCATCATCCACAACCCGGACCAGCTGGTATACTGGGAGAGGATCGGGCGGCCCGTCGGTTTCGACCTGTGCCTGTGCGGCCATACCCACGGCGGTCAGGTGGCCCTTTTCGGGCACAGCGTGATCTCCTCCTGCGCATACGGGGACCGGTACCGGTCCGGCTGGTATGAAGCCTTCGGCGGCAGGGTGCTCGTGAGCAACGGGGTGGGGTCTTCCAAGATGCCGGTGCGTCTGTTCGTGCCGCCGCAGGCGCATATCGTCACCCTGCGCCGGTCGGAACAGAACAAGGTCGAAAGGAATTCGGAAAGATTATGACAGGGAGTGTGCGGTTATGATCGTTGTGGTCGCGGAAAAACCGAGCGTGGGACGGGACATCGCGCGTGTGCTCAAGTGTACGGAGCGCCACGAGGGTTATCTGTCCAATGATAAATATACAGTGACATGGGCCCTGGGGCATCTGGTCGCCCTGCAGGAGCCGGATGAGATCGATCCCCGGTACAAGAAATGGTCCGCGGGCGATCTTCCGATCCTTCCCGACGAGATCCCCACGAAAGTGCTGCCCAAGACCAAGAAACAGTACAAAGTCGTCAAGGATCTGATCAACGCGGGGGAAACCGAGCAGGTCATCTGCGCGACGGACGCCGGGCGCGAAGGGGAACTGATCTTCCGGTTCATTTACGACAGCGCGGGCTGCAAAAAGGACGTGAAGCGCCTGTGGATATCCTCGATGACGGACGCGGCGATCCGGGAGGGCTTTGAGACTCTCCGGCCGGGCAGTGACTATCGGGGCCTGTACAACAGCGCGATCTGCCGTGCCCGGGCCGACTGGTATGTGGGCATGAACGCCAGCCGGGCCTTCACCATCCGGTACAAGGCCCTCCTGTCCGTGGGCCGGGTGCAGACGCCCACTCTCGCGATCCTCGTGAGCCGCGCCCGGGAGATCAGGGATTTCGTCAGCAGGCCTTACTATACGGTCACCGCTGATTTCGGCTCTTACAAGGGCATCTGGTTCGATCCCGGGGTGAAAGAGGAAAAGGAATCGGTCCGGATCGGCGATGAGGAAAAGGCGGCCCGGATCGCCGGAGCCGTCGCCCGGCAGGAAGGCGTGATCAAAAGCGTGCTCCGGGAGGATAAAAGGGAGCTGCCGCCCCTTTTGTACGACCTGACGAGCCTGCAGAGGGACGCGAACGCCCGCTATGGCTTTACGGCGGATAAAACGCTCAAGATCGCCCAGAGCCTGTATGAGAAATGGAAAGCCGTCACCTATCCCCGGACGGATTCCCGGTATCTGACGGAGGACATGTATCCGAAGCTCATGCCGGTCTTCAAAAAGCTCCCCGAACAGTTCCGCGCTCATGTGGAGGGCATCCCGCTCAAGGACGGGAAGCTGCCTTTCAGCCGCCGGATCTTCGACGCGAAGAAGGTGTCCGACCATCACGCGATCATCCCCACCCTTCAGTCTGTCAGCGCGGACAAGCTCCCGCCGGATGAGATGAAGCTGTACGAGATGATCGCCCTGAGGACGATCGCCGCTTTCTATCCGGCCTTCGAATACGTCTTCCAGAAAGCCGT
Source organism: uncultured Eubacteriales bacterium (assembly GCA_902803675.1). The sequence continues at coordinate 3,548 of CADCQZ010000296.1, read as the reverse complement.
TACCGATGTGGGCGGCGAGCTGTTCAGGTCCACCGGCCGCCTGGTGACCGGGCAGGGGTGGAAAGCCGTGGTCCCGGAACAGGCAAAGACCGGGAAAAAGGCGAACGCGTCCGATGAGGATCAGCCCCTGCCGGATCTGAAGGAGGGAGACCGGTACACGGTCAAGAGCGCGAAAGTCAAAAAGGACGCCACGAAACCGCCGGCGCCCCATACCGACGCGTCCCTTCTGGCGGCGATGGAAAACGCGGGAAGACAGCTGGATGACGAGGCTCTTCGGGAACAGATGAAGGGCAGCGGTCTGGGCACTCCGGCGACCCGGGCGGCCATGATCGAGCGCCTCATCAAGGTGGGATACGCCCGGCGCATGGGCAGGACCATCCAGGCTACCGACAAGGGGGAGGCCCTGATCCGGGTGGTGCCCGGGGGCCTGAGTTCACCCGAAATGACGGGGCGGTGGGAGCTCAAGCTGGATCAGATCGCCAAAGGCGGCGGCGATACGGGCGCGTTTATGGATGATATCAAAAAATACAGCGCTCAGCTGGTAAGCTTCGCGCTGCATGAGGCCGGGGATGAAACGATCCCGGATACGGCCCGTACACGGGCCGGTAAGAAAAAGACGGTCGACACGGCTCCCAAAGAGCCTCTGGGGGTCTGCCCGCTGTGCGGCGGGAACGTCCTTGAGAACAGCAAGGCTTTCGGCTGCAGCCGGTGGAAGGAAGGCTGCCGCTTCACCCTGTGGAAAAACGCGCTCGTGCGGGGCAAGGGGCCTGAACTGACGGCCAGGATCGTGAAAATGCTGCTCACGTCCGGCTCTGTCAAGGGCTCCACGGGGGTGATCGGCCTGAAGGACGGGCGGATGACCTTCACGCCCTCAGGCGCGGATCAGCCCAGTGTGGATGTGGGGATCGAATACATCAAGAACGCCCGCTGATCGTCAGTTGCCGACAAGAGCGCTCTGGCCGATGCCCAGCAGCTCGTTCTGGGGCCGGTCCCTGTCGGTGGTCTTGCCGTCATATGTGCCGATCTTGTTGATACGGCTGCCCATAAACAGCATGCAGGCTGTCTGCCCGCCGTCCAGATTGATGGCGGTCTCACAGCCGAGCCTTGCCATGGTCTCGGCCATCCATCCGCAGGAAGCGCCCTTGGAATAGGTCTTGCTCATGCGTCCTTCCAGCAGCACGCACCAGTAATGCCCGGGGGATACGCAGCCGAAGGCGGTCCTGGGATTGTCCACCTCGCCGTAGGCGGTGGCGCGGGGGATGATCCGGCCCTCCTGCATCAGCACCGGGCCGAAGGAAAGGGCGTCACGGACGCCGTCGGCGATCAGGGCTTCGCCCGTGGTCTCGGCGTTCAGGTAAGTCGCCACCCTGCCGTCGGGGTAGAGGGCCACCACATCCAGGGGCGGGTATACGGTGGATGTGGGCTTCTTGGGCCGGTCATACATCAGATTGCCCCTGCGGATCACGATCCCGATGGGATAATTATAGGATTCCTCCCGGTCACGCTCCACACGGTAGATGAAAAAGTCCGTGTTCATGGCGAAGACCAGCTTGTGCTGCCTGGCGATCTCCGAAGGGCTGGTCAGGCGGTTGTGGTTGGTGTATTTCGCCTCATCGAAGGCGTAGGTGGTGAACATGTCGCTCTCCGGCTGGCACCAGATCTCCGCTTCATACCAGCGCAGCGGCTTCTTCTCCTCGGAACGGCGGTGGATCTCCACCCGCAGGGTCCGGGACGCGTACAGCCAGGTGCCGCTGTCCTGATCCTCATAAACGAATTCCGCTTCCCCTTCGGGCAGGAAGCCGTCGGCAGCCATCTGAGGGAATTTTTCCGACATGCCGTCTGTGGAGGCAGTGATCCGGCCGGAAGCCGTGTGCCCCGTGTCGCCCGCGGGGCCCTCGTCGGGTCCCTGTGTCGGCTCAGCGTCATCGGTCGGGGCCGGCGTGGGCCCCGGATCCGCTTCGGTCTGCGCCGGCTCGACGGTGGCCGGCGCCTGGGTCGCTTCGGGCACGGGCGTCACCGGGGCGGCGGTTTTGTCCGCTTCCAGCACCCAGGGATCATCTTTGGTGCCGGTACCGCCGGTCACGGTGAACACTTTCAGGTCGACCGTCACGCAGGGGCGTACGCCCTGATCCTTGCTGGCCACGGTACCTCTGCCCAGTTTGCCCTCGTCGATGACCCTCCGCTGCTGGTTGGCGTTGTCGCTGCTCACGTCCCGCAGCCACCAGGGGCTGTAGCGGACACCGCCGCCGGCATAGGTGTCGATCCCCTGAGCCCGGGCGTAGGCGGTGGCCCGGGCGAGCCTGTCGCGCAGATCCCTGAATCCCAGATCGGGATCCTTGACCTCGTCGGCGGTCATCAGGCTCACCACGCTGCCGTCCGCCAGGGGCTTCAGGGCGTATTTCTCCCGGGAGGAGAACGCGGTGTCGGCAAACTCGCCGTCCAGCCACTGGCGGAGCTCGGAAGAGGCCCATCCGGCGTAGCTGTTCTTATTGCCGTCCACGCGTTTCGCGTCCAGGATGTATTCGCTCATCAGATACGCGCCGCCGTCACTGACGCTCATGACGCGCCACAGGATCGGGGCGGCCGTGCCGTCCTTTTCCGTGGGATAGCTGCCCAGAAGCGCGTACTGGTAGCCGGTATCCTTACTGTAGCCTTCGATCTCGGCGGCGGCCGGGAGGATCAGGCAGGCCGCCAGGATCACCGCGATGATGATGGTTTTTTTGATGCTCATGTGTTACCTCTTTTTGATCAGCTGATAGGGATCGTCCTTTGTGCCGCTGCCGCCGGCGATATCCCAGGTCCCGGAGGCGAGATAGACCGCCGGCCGCACGCCCTCGTTGGCCCTGTCGGCGATGATGTGCCCCAGAGAGCCGTCATGTTTCGTGCACCGGGCGTGACGGGCGTCGCTGGTGGACGGGTCCCGCACCCAGTACGCGCCGTGGCTGCCGTTCATGGGCTCGAACACGTAGGACTTGGTGACCCGGATGGAGTATTCCGTGCCGTAGGCCTTGAGGCCCTGTTTCCGGCCGGGATTCGTACCCATGCCGATCTCCTTGTTCTTCACATCCTCCGAACCCAGCAGGAATACTTTACCGTAGGTCCCGCATTCCGCCAGCATGGACATTTCATCCTCCGTGAAGGCGTCCGAGGCGAACTCGCCGTTCAGATAGGCGCACAGCTCGGTCTGGGCGAAATCACCGCCGAATTTGGCGTATGCATTGTAATCCCGGTGCATGGGCATGGCGAAAAGGATGTATTCGCTGCACAGGTACGCCTTCTCGCCGTCCACCGTCAGCACCCGCCACAATATGGGCTCCACCTGGGCGTCCTCCCGGGTGACTTTGGTCTTTTTTGAATACCATTTCCAGCCCATCTTTTCCACTTGGCCGCCCCCGTCGATGGTCTGCGGATACCGGCCCAGGGTCACGTATACATAACCGTCATCCGCGGACCAGCCCCTCAGGGCGTCTTCCTCTCCGGCGGCCGCGGCCATGACCGGGATCAGGAGGATGAGAACGGTCATGAGGATCAGTGATCTTCGCATTTAT
>CADCQZ010000295.1 GCA_902803675.1 uncultured Eubacteriales bacterium | reverse complement strand
CACCACATGCGGTAGTAGCTCAGTTGGTAGAGCGCCACCTTGCCAAGGTGGAGGTCGCGAGTCCGAGCCTCGTCTACCGCTCCATTTTTTAAATCGGCGCCATAGCCAAGTGGTAAGGCGAAGGTCTGCAAAACCTTTATTCTCCAGTTCGAGTCTGGATGGCGCCTCCAGTTTGACCGTCCCCCACCGGGGACGGCATTTTTTTAAAGCTCCTTGAATTAATCGTCCCGAGATGATAGAATAGACCGTAAATCCGTTGAGAGAGGTGATACAGTTGGCCGTTCAGCTGATCGAATACAGGAACCATTACAGCGGTCTTCCCCTGAGGGTCGCCCATGGGCATTTCGCCACCAACCACAGCCACATCAATTATTACATCGACCTGACCATGACCAAGCATCGTCTGTCGGAGGCCAGAGAAGCCGCGCTGCTGCTGTGCGGGAAATTCTATACCACCACGATCATCGACACGATCCTGTGCCTGGACGGCACGGAGGTGATCGGCGCCTGCATGGCCAGTGAGCTCACCCGGGCCGGCCAGGCCAACATGAACACCCACCGCACGATCTACATCGTGACCCCCGAGCATGTATCCGGGAGCCAGCTCCTTTTCAGAGACAACACCGCCCCGATGATCGTAGGCAAACACGTGATCGTGCTGGCAGCCTCCATCACTACGGGCTTCACCGCCCAGAGCGCTCTGGAAGCGATCCGCTATTACGGCGGTATCGCCGAAGGGCTCTGCGCCATCTACGCCAGCGTGGACGAGTGCGAGGGTTTCCCGGTGCTGAGCATCTTCAACACCCGGGACCATCTGAGCGACTACATGAGCTGCACCAGCCGGGACTGCCCCATGTGCCGGGCGGGCATGAAACTGGACGCCATGGTGAACAGCTACGGCATCTCCAGTTTCTGACCGGACAGGATCTCAACGGCCTTCATTTTGAGGGCCGTTTTTTTATCGCTTTTCGGCCGAAGATCTTCCCGGGGGCATTGACTTTGTTTACCGGTTCCGTTAAAATGATCGGGCGGTGAAGGCAGTTGAATGACCGCGTGCCATAGGCATGAGGAAAGTCCGAGCACCACAGGGCAGGATGCCAGTTAACGGCTGGTGGAGGCGACTCCAAGGCAAGTGCAACAGAAATATACCGCCGCGCGAGCGGTAAGGGTGGAAAAGTGCGGTAAGAGCGCACTGGCGGCATGGCGACTTTGCCGTCCTGTAAACCCCATCCGGTGCAAGATCCAGGAAGCGCACAGGGCTGCCCGCTCTGCTTCCCAGCATCGCTAAAGCGCACTGGTGACTTTGCGCGCAGATAGATGGTCATTTTCAACAGAACTCGGCTTACAGGCTGCGCTTCACCGCAATGAAAACGGAAGCTTTTCAGGCTTCCGTTTTTCGTTGGCTGCTGTTCTGTTTTTGGGCCCCGATCAGAAGTTGCGGCTCATATCGTACCGCTCGTAGAACGCTTTGCGGTAGTCCAGGAAACGGTCCTCCATGATGGCCTGACGGATCTCTTCCATGGTGCGCAGGAGGAACCGCAGATTATGGATGCTGCAGAGCCTGCCGCCGGTGATCTCCCCCACCTTGAGCAGGTGGCGGATATACGCCCGGGAATAGTTCCTGCAGGCGTCGCAGTCGCAGTTCTCGTCGATGGGGAAAAACTGCTCCGCACAGGTCTGGTTCCGGATCACAAGCCTCCCGTCGGGGGTAAAGACCGTGCCGTTGCGGGCGATCCGGGTGGCCAGGACACAGTCGAACATGTCCACACCGCGCAGGATGCCCTCCAGGAAGCAGTCCACCGTGCCGACGCCCATCAGGTACCGCGGCTTGTTCTTGGGCATCCAGGGCTCGATGGCCTCCAGCATCTCATACATGATCTCCTTGGGCTCGCCCACGGAAAGACCGCCGATACCGTACCCGGGCAGATCCATATCCGCCAGGGTCTTGGCGCTCTGGATCCTCAGATCCTTATAAAAGGCGCCCTGCACGATGCCGAAGAGAGCCTGATCCGGCCGGGTGTGGGACTTTTTGCATCTCTCGGCCCAGCGGTGGGTCATATGCATGGCTTTCTCCGCCTGGTCGTGATCGCAGGGATAGGGAGAGCAGATGTCGAAGGCCATGGCGATGTCGCTGCCCAGGGCCTCCTGGATCTCCATGGCCTTTTCCGGCCCGATGAACTGTTTGGACCCGTCCAGGTGGCTCCTGAAGGTGACGCCGTCCTCGGTGATCTTGCGCATCGAGGCCAGGGAAAACACCTGAAAACCGCCGGAATCGGTGAGGATGGGGCGGTCCCAGTGCATGAAGGAATGCAGGCCGCCGGCCCGTTTGATCAGATCCTCCCCCGGACGCAGATGGAGATGGTAAGTGTTGGAAAGGATGATCTTCGCCTGCAGCCTCTCCATCTCCTCGCTGGTCATGGCCTTGACGCAGGCCTGAGTGCCCACGGGCATATAGATGGGCGTGGGGATATCGCCGTGGGGCGTATGCAGCACGCCCAGACGGGCCCCGGACTGTTTGCAGGTCTTGATCAGCTCAAACTCAAAGGCCATGCTGTGCCCCCCTGATCGCAGGCCATAGGTTCTCGACGGTCTCCAGGCTCGTGGTGAAGGGCTTGAAGAAACCGTCCCTGGGGGCGGGCGCGATGAACACCATCTGTGCCTGGGTGATCGGGTGCTTCAGCGTCAGACGCATGCCCCACAGCGCGATATGCTCCCCCGGCCCCGCTTCGCCGTAGCGGTGATCCCCCAGAAGCGGATGCCCTTCATGGCTCATCTGGACCCGGATCTGATGGGGACGCCCGGTCTCCAGCCGGATCGCCACCAGCGAGGCGCCTTCCCGGCGCTCGATGGTATGCCCGTGAAGGACCGCTTCCTTGCCCTGGGCGCGCAGGTAATCGGGCAGCACGGTCACCATGTTGTTTTTCTCGTCCTTCTGGAGATAATGACGCAGCGTGAAATCGTCCGGGGTGGATCCCCGGGCCACGCACACGTACTCCCGGCGCATCTCATGGCTCCGGAGCTGTTCGGAGAGCCTCGCGGCCGCCTTGCTGGTCCTGGCGAAGCACATCACGCCGCCCACCGGCCGGTCAAGGCGGTGCACCAGGCCGATATAGGCTTCCCCGGGCTTGTTATAGGTGACGCGAACGTATTCTTTGACCCGGGCAAGGAGCGTTTCGTCACCGGTATCGTCACCCTGAACGAGCTCATTGGGCTCCTTCAGGACGATGATGATGTGATTGTCCTCGTACAAGACCTTGAGAGGTTCCATAGCGCGTATTTCCTTTCGTTGTCAGAGTGGCTGCCATCGGCCGGTGGCGCCGCAGGGCAAAAACCCGCCGGCTTCCACAGGCAGGCACAGTTCCTGAGCGTCCACATCCCCGCCGTGCAGACGCCCGACGGTCCTCATCATCACATTCCGGAGCACCGTGGGCTGAAGGCCGGTGGTGTAGCTGTTGAGGAACACGAAGGCCGGATGATCGCTCAGTACCTGCGAACACAGTTCCATCAGGCCGAAGAGCTCATCCTCCAGCTTCCATTTTTCACCGTTCGGACCCCGTCCGTAGCTCGGCGGATCCAGGATCACCGCGTCATAGCGGCTCCCCCGCCGGATCTCGCGCTTGACGAACGAGGACGCGTCCTCCTGGATGAAACGGGTCTTCTCCGCGGGGATACCGTTGAGATCACGGTTCTCCTTCGCCCACTGGATCATGCCTTTGGACGCGTCCACATGGGTCACGTGAGCGCCGGCCGCGGCGCAGGCGATGGTCGCGCCGCCGGTATACCCGAACAGATTCAGCACCTTCCTGGGTCCCTCGGAGGAACGAATGATCCGGGACATCTCGTCCCAGTTGGCGGCCTGCTCGGGGAAAAGCCCCGTGTGCTTGAACCCTGTGGGATGCACGAAGAACCTGAGCCGCCCGTAGGCGATCACCCATCGCTCCGGCAGCTTTCTGCGGAACTCCCATTCGCCCCCGCCGGAGGCCGATCGATGGTATACGGCGTCAGCCTTTTCCCAGGCGCTCCGGTCGATCACCGGCCAGATGACCTGGGGATCGGGCCTGGAGAGGATCACATCGGCCCACTTCTCGAGCTTGAGCCCGTCCCCCGTGTCCAGGACGCTGAAATCCTTCCATCCGTCGGCTAAAAACATGGCCCGCCAAACCCCCGAACCGCATTCTAAGGACATACCTGTCCCAAACCTCATTATAGTTGAATCGATGCCCCACGGTCAAGCGCCGAGGAGCCCCGGACCGCTTCAGGGACAAACAAATTTGATACAAAAGTGTAAAATACAGCCTGCCGTGCTTGTGGTCACCGCGTTATTTTGGTATACTAAACGCAGTATGTACTGAGAGGAGGCCGTCCATTTGAGCGAGATCCGTGAAAATCAAAACGAGAGGATATACAATCAGCAGATCAAGGGGACCTATGATCCCGACCGATACAGAAGAGCTACCGAAGTGGTGCCCGGCGCGTCCGGCGGCGACCGTCACCGCAGGAGCACCAAATACTCCAACACCTCCGGCAGGTACACCCAGCCCGGGATGAACGACGAACCCGAACGTTCCGAGAAAAGCGCCAAGGGAAAACAGTTCCTCCCGATCCTGATGATCGCCGCGGCCGTGATCCTTTTGATCGCTGCCGTGTGGGTGCTCCTGCCCGCGGACAACGCTGTCAAAACACGCGTCCGCAGCATCTTCAATCCCGGCCCCGCCCGGCCCGCCGCGCAGGTGACCGAGTTCAAGACCACGTCCGAGATGCATCTGACGGGGACGAAGATCCTTTTCAACCTGACTACCACCACCAACGTGGACAACGTCCGCCTGATCGACGAGGCCCATCAGGAGATCACCGCCACATCCCAGAAGATCTCCAGTGACAGCGAGAGGGCCATCTGGGAGCTGACGGCGGTCTTCGAGCAGGAATACGCCGGGATGATCTACCCGGTCATGTTCGTCAATCAGAAGGACTGGGTGGAATCCGAGACGGGCGTACGCCTGATCGTGGTCGCGCCGACGACCGCCCCCACCGATGTGCCCGTCCCCACCGAACCTCCCCGCATGCCGCCGGAGACCATCCCGGCGGTGGTCGTCAGCGCCACCGAAACGCCCTCGCCCACCGACCCTGTCATGACCCCCACTCCCGCCGCTGAGGAACCGACGGAGACGATCGTCACGCAGGTGCCCGCGGACGCCATCATCAACAACACCCTGCCCACCCCCACTCCGGAGGAGACCCAGGAGCCCGCGGAACCCACGGAAGAGCCCACGCCCGAGCCTACGGACATCCCCACGCCCGTTCCCACCGCCACGCCCCTGACCGCCGGCGAGGCCGCGGCCCGGCCCGACGCCATCGGCCTGAGCGAGAACGTGTTCTCCGGCGCCAGGGCCCAGGATGATTACCGCCGTGATCCGCCCCTGTACATCCAGGACGCGGACCGGTATGATTTTTACGAGAACACCGGCGTGCTGACTTTCCGCGGCGACAATTTCCGCCGCAACGCCTCCTCCGGGACTGTCGAAGTCACCGAAGGCGCCCTGAAGCTCCGCTGGGAGTTCCCCCTGGCAGGCCTGAGGACCGCCGATTCCGGAACGCTGTGGGGCGTGGGCTGGAACAACCAGCCGGCCATCGTGAAATGGCCCCAGGAGACCCGCAGCTGGATGAACCTCAAGGACAGCAGCAAAAACGAGAGCGCCATGCGTGAGGTCATCTTCAGCGGCCAGGACGGCAAGGTATATTTCGTCAACCTCGAGACCGGTGAAGCGTCCCGGGATCTGATCAACATCGGCTTCCCCATGCGCGGCAGCGTATCTGTCGATCCCCGCCACAGGCCCCTGATCACTTTCGGCCAGGCCATCTCCAAGCTGCCTGACAAGACGGGCGCCATCGGCTATTATATCTACAATCTTCTGGATCAGAGCAGGCTTTATTTCCTCAACGGCCGCAGCAACGACAATCAGAAGCAGTACAGCAACAACGGCGCCTTCGACGGGAGCAGCCTGATCACCTATGAGGGCGGAAGGGACCAGATGATCGTGGCCGGCGAGAACGGCCTGCTCTACACCGTGGACCTCAAGGGCGAATTCACCTATCCGAAGAAAGAGAACCCCAACGCGAAGGTCACCCTGACGGTCACTCCCAGTGTGATCTACAACCGCAGCATCGCTTCGGGCGAGAAGGATGCCCGCACGAGCATCGAGAGCGCCATCGCCATGTACGCCAATTACGTCTATACCGCCGACGGCTACGGCATCATCAGGTGCGTGGACGTGAACACCATGAAGTCTGTCTGGGCTTATGACGCCGGCGACAATACGGACGCGGCCCTGGCGCTGGATCTTAACGGCAGCGAGCTGAGCCTCTACACCGGCAACACCGCCTGCCTGAGGCTGAAAAAGAACGAGCCCGTGAGCATCCGCCGGATGGACGCCCTGACCGGCAGGGTGATCTGGACCTACGAGATCCAGTGTGAAAAGAACAACGACGAGTATTCCGGCTGCAAAGCCAGCCCCGTGGTGGGCCAGAACGGATTGGACGGCCTGGTCTTCTTCACCGTCAACCGTGTCAGCGGAGGCGGAGCCAGACTGATCGCCCTGAACAAGGCCGACGGATCCGTCGCCTGGGAACACTCCATGGCCGAGAGCGTATCCTCCCCCGTGGCCGTCTATAACCAGGCAGGCAACGGATGGATCATCCAGGCGGATTCCAAAGGTGCCATCTATGTGCTCGACGGCCTCACCGGCTACCTGAACAGCACCTTCAACGTGGAAGGGAAATTCGAGGCGTCTCCCGCGGTATACAAGGACCTGCTGGTCATCGGTACGTGCAGCAGGGAGCCTAAAATGTATTGTTTTGAGATCAAATGAGCTTAGGAGGTAGCACCATGACAGCGAAGTATCTGATGGCTCTCGATCAGGGAACGACCAGTTCCCGCGCGGTGTTGTTCGATCTTACCGGCGGCTTTATCGCATCCGCGGGATACGAGTTCCCGCAGATCTATCCCCAGCCGGGCTGGGTGGAGCATGATCCCGAAGATATCCTCAGGACCCAGACCGACGCGATCCGCGCCGTGGTGAAGAAAGCCGGCATCGACCCGAAGGAGATCGCCGCCATCGGCATCACCAACCAGCGTGAGACCACCCTGGTATGGGAAAGAGCTACCGGCAGGTGCCTTTACAACGCCATCGTGTGGCAGTGCCGCCGCACGGCGGAAGCCGTGAGGAAGCTCTGCCGGGACATCGGTGTGGTCCGGGCCATCAGGGCCAAGACCGGCCTGATCCCCGACGCCTACTTCTCCGCTACCAAGATCCGCTGGCTCATCGACAAGCTGGACATCCAGCAGAGAGTGAACAACGGGGAGATCTGTTTCGGGACCATCGACTCCTTCCTGTGCCGCCAGCTGCTCAAGGAAGAGCCCCATGTCACCGACGCCACGAACGCCGGCCGCACCATGCTCTTCAACATCGAAAAGCAGGACTGGGACGAGGATCTCCTCAGGCTCTTCAACATCCCCAGATGCTCCCTGCCCGCGGTGATCGACAACGCCGCCATGATCGGGCATCTGAAGGACGATATCCTCGGTGTGCCCGTACCGGTATGTGCCATGGCGGGCGACCAGCACGCCGCTCTTTTCGGCCAGGGCTGCCTTGAAAAGGGCCTGGTCAAAAACACCTACGGGACAGGCTGCTTCATGCTGATGAACGCCGGCGAGACATTCGACCAGCCCAGCGAAAAACTTTTGACCACCCTGGCCTGGCGTTTGGGCGGCAGACCGACCTATGCCCTGGAGGGCAGCGTATTCATCGGCGGTGCCGTGGTGCAGTGGCTCAGGGACGAGATGCATTTCATCGATACCGCCGCCGCGTCGGAAGAGCTGGCCCTGTCCGTGAAGGACACGGGCGGTGTCACCCTGATCCCGGCGTTCAACGGCCTTGGCGCGCCTTACTGGGATATGGAAGCCAGGGGCACCCTCACCGGCATCACCCGCGGCACCGGGAGAGCGCACATCGTGCGCGCGGCCCTGGAATCCATCGCTTTCCAGAGCTATGATCTCTATCAGGCCATGTGCGCCCATGTGAAACTGAGCGAGGGCAACAGGCTCCTCGCCGATGGCGGCGCCTGCGCCAACAAGTTCCTGATGCAGTTCCAGTGCGATATCCTGGGCGTGCCCATGATGGTGCCCAAGACCCTTGAGATCACTGCCCTGGGCGTGGCCAAGCTTGCCGGCCTGGGCATCGGCGTGTATTCCACGCCCGAAGAGACCGTGTTCAAGCAGACCGAAAGCCGGGTGTTCACCCCGAGCATGGACGAAACAGAGCGTCAGGCCCATTTGAACCGCTGGCGGAAAGCCATGAAAGCCGCCCGGTACTGGTCGGAGCTCCAGGAGGCGTAAATGGCATCCACTAAGATCGCTTTTCGGCGCCTCACAGGCCTGTGCCTGATCCTGATATGCCTCCTTTCGGCCGCCGGCTTCTCTCACGCTTGGGCGGAGGAACTCACGCCCCGGGAGAGCTTCATCAACGATATCATATCGGTCGCCAAGCACGAATACGACGAGCTGAACGGGAAAGCCAGACGAGCCCATTACGCCGGTGACCGCTACGTGTGCAAGAATTTTACCGTATACCTGTTCCGCGAAGCCTGCGGCAAGTACGCCATCGCCGAATATCCTTCCATAGGCCTCATCATCCCCGACAACAAGACCCGTGAGGAATGCAAACCCTACGCCAACGGCGTGGCATGGAAGGATATCCCCGCGTCCGACGGCAATCCCTTCTATGAGGCCGCGTCTTTCCGGTATGACACGAACCTGTCCAAGGAAGAGAACAGGCAGCTGGCGCGGGAATTCATGCGCCAGGTCCAGAGGGGCGATTACTTCCAGATGGCCGCGAATTATTACTACGGCGTGGGTCCCCACAGCCTGGTGTTCATCGCCGACTACGATCCGGATACGGACAGCGTGCACTGGACGGATTCCAATATGAAGGGAGTCCGCCGGGACGGCGGCATCCGGTACGGATACGTGCAGTATGACGCGGTGAAGGAGATCGACTGGTTCGTGGACGCGTTCTGCCGGAAGCAGCAGGGCGCTTCCATCTACCGTTTAAGAGACGATATCATTTTTCGGGAGGACTGATCCATGAAGGAAAACAAACAGGAATTCGTACAGCACATCACGCCCAGGGACGTGGACTTTTCCCAGTGGTATACGGACGTCGTCACCCAGGCGGATCTGATGGACTATACCCCCGTGCGCGGCTGCATGGCCATGAAGCCCTACGGCAACCGGATCTGGGAACTGATCCACGAACAGCTGGACCTGCGCTTTAAGGAGACCGGTCACGAGAACGTGTCCATGCCCATGCTGATCCCGGAAAGCCTGCTGCTGAAGGAAGCCGACCACGTGGAAGGCTTCGCTCCCGAAGTTGCCTGGGTCACCCAGGGCGGCGTCGAGCCCCTGCAGGAACGCCTGGCGGTGAGACCCACCAGCGAGACGATCTTCTGCACCATGTTCGCCAAATGGGTCCATTCCTGGCGTGACCTGCCCATGAAGCTCAATCAGTGGTGCTCCGTCATGCGCTGGGAAAAGACCACCCGTCCCTTCCTGCGCACCGCCGAGTTCTGGTGGCAGGAGGGCCACACCGTCCACGCCACCGCCGAAGAGAGCGAGGAGGAGACCCAGCTGATGCTGAAAGTGTACCAGGAGTTCTGTGAGAACAACCTGGCCATGCCTGTTTACGCCGGGCGTAAATCCGATAAGGAAAAATTCGCCGGTGCCCGGGCCACCTATTCCGTGGAAGCCATGATGCAGGACGGCAAGGCTCTGCAGGCCGGTACTTCCCACAATTTCGGCACCAACTTTTCCGTTCCCTTCAACATCCAGTACCTGGGCAAGAGCGGTAAACTGGAGTACTGCCACGAGACCAGCTGGGGTGTGTCCACCCGCCTGATCGGCGCCATCATCATGACCCACGGCGACGAGCGCGGCCTGAAACTGCCTCCCATGATCGCCCCCTACCAGGTGGTGATCCTTCCCATCGCCGCCCACAAGCCCGGCGTGAGCGAGAAGTGCGTCGAGATCGCCGATACGCTCAGGAAAGCCGGCGTCCGGGTGAAGCTCGACGACCGGGACAACGTATCCCCCGGCTGGAAATTCAACGAGTGGGAGCTCAAGGGCGTGCCCCTGCGCCTGGAAGTGGGTCCGCGGGACCTGGAGAACGGTGTGGTCACCGCCGTGCGCCGCGACACCTACGAAAAGAGCGTCATCACCCTGGACGATGCTTTCGTGAACGCCGTCCGCGCCACCCTGGACCTGATCCAGAAGAACATGTACGATACGGCCCTGAAATTCCGCGAAGAACACACCAGGGACGTGGAGACCATGGACGAGCTCAAGGAGCAGGTCAACGGCGGCTATGCCCGGGCGATGTGGTGCATGGACCGCGCCTGCGAGGACCGCATCCGCGAAGAGACCGGCGCCACCAGCCGCAACATGCCCTTTATCCAGCCCCCGATGGAAGGGAAAAAGTGCGTTTGCTGCGGTAAGGAAGCCAAGACGGTCATGTATTTCGCGAAGGCTTACTGATATCCCGGTCTTTCAAAGCGGCCCGATCATCGGGCCGCTTTCAATTGGGGCAGATTATTGTCACCGTTTGCCACGATGCCCCTTCGGATGATATGATCGGTGGGACCTGATCACAGCGGAGGCGGAAAAATGAGCAAGAAAAAAATGATCCTGATCGCGGATGACGAAAAAGGGATCCACGAATCCCTGCGGATGTATCTGACCCGCGAGGGCTATGACGTGTACTCCGTTTTCAGAGGGAATGAGGTCATGGAAGCGTTCGCGCAGACCTCGCCCGACCTGGTCATCCTGGATATCATGATGCCGGGCCGGAGCGGCACCCAGGTATGCTCGGATATCCGGGCCGTCAGCAATGTACCCATCATCATCCTGACGGCCAAGGGTGAGGAAGTAGACAAGCTGCTGGGTTTTGCACTGGGAGCAGACGACTATATCGTCAAGCCCTTCTCCCCCCGGGAGATCGTCAGCCGCATCCAGGTGATATTCCGCCGGCTCAACCAGATGACCCTGGAGCCCGACCGGGGCAGGCTCGTCCACGGCAACACCGTCATCGATCTGAAATGCTACGAGGTCACGGTGAACGGTGAGAAGGTGGTGCTCTCCCCCAAGGAAGTGGAGATCCTTCACCTGATGGCGTCCCATCCCCGCCAGGTCTTCACCCGTGAGCAGCTGCTGGACAATATCTGGGGTTTCGACTTCAACGGGGATCCCCGGGTGGTGGACACTTCCATCAAGCGCATCCGGAAAAAGATGCCGGAGGATACCGACCTGCAGCTCAGGTCCGTGTACGGTGTAGGCTATAAAGCCGAGGTCATCACCCATGCTGAATAGACACAGCCTTTATTTCAGGTACCTGATCGGCCTGATCGCCTGCACATGGCTGGTGCTGATCCTGGTGTATCTTTTCGCCGCCAACCTGTTCTCGACAGTGCTGATCCGGGCTGACCAGAGCGAGATCGACCGGAATTTCGAGACCGGGGAACAGCTGCTGGCTCAGTGGACCGAGGGTGCCGTCACCCAGGACGAACTGACCGCGGTGCTCAACCCGATATTTTCCGACGGGCAGGATTTCCTGGTGCTGATGGATGATCACGGATCGCTGCTCGCCTATACCGAGGGCGCCCTGCCCTACGTGGCGCGCATGGATATCCCGAGGGCCGTGGAGAGTCTGAAGACCGCCCCGGGCAGCATCCGGCACCGCTACTCGGAACACGGCAGTACCTCCCTGATCACGATCGGCGCCGTCAGGGGAGGATATGTACTTGCCGGCCACAGCAGGACGAATTTCAACCGTTCTCTCACGGCTTACCAGCTGCGGCTGATCCTGTTCCTGGCGGTGCTGCTGCCCACGCTGATCCTGCTGTTTTTCCTGTCCACCCGGCAGATCGCCAAGCCCGCCATCAACTTAAGCCAGGCGGCTGAAAAGCTCTGCCTCGGCGAGGAGGTGCATATCCCGGAGGAGTACCACGGCGAGATCAACGAGATCGCCCACTCCTTCAATGTCATGTCTGACCGGGTCTCCGCCGCCATCCAGGACTTAAAGCGCGAAAAGGAAGCTGTGACGCTGATCCTGGAAGGCCTGGAGGAAGGCATCATCGCCATGGACGAAAACGGGAACCTGATCCATCGGAACTCCGCCGCCACTGCCATCCTGGCTCAAGCCGGCCCCGAGGTGCAGACGGATCTGGCGGGGAAGATCGTCGCCCTGTGCTCCGGCCCGACCGATCGGGATCCCGGTCCCGCTACCGGCACATTCCTTTCCGGCGAACGGGTGATCCAGTACATCATCACAGCCCTCCCCCGCCGGATGCGGCGGACAGCCGGCGCCGTGGCCCTTTTGCGGGACATCACCGAGCAGGAGCGCCTTGAGAACACGCGGCGGGAATACGTCGCCAATATCTCCCACGAGCTTCGCACGCCGCTCACCTCCATCCGCGGCATATCCGAAGGCCTGAAGGACGGCCTGGTGACCGATCCGACCGAGCTCCATCACTACTATACCCTGATCACCGAGGAGAGCACCCGCCTTTCAAGGCTCGTCAATGACCTGCTGGAACTCAGCGGACTGCAGACCCGTTCGGAAGCCTTTGAGATGGAGACGATCGATCCGGCCGAACTGGTGATGGATCTGCATGACCGCAACCGGAAACTGTTCACGGAGGCCGGCATCGATCTTGACAGATCCGTTCCCTCTGAGCCGCTGCCCGATCTCACATCCAACGAGGACAGGCTCAGCCAGGTGCTGACGATCTTCCTGGACAACGCCCGAAAATACACGCCCGCGGGCGGTAAAGTGGAGATCGGCTGCAGCAAGGCCGAGGGCGGCGTACGATTCTATGTCAAGGATAACGGCATCGGCATGAGCGAGGAGACGCAGCGCATGGCTTTTGACCGCTTCCACCAGGCTGAAAAGAGCCGCAGCAACAAGGGCAGCGGCCTTGGCCTGGCCATCGCCAAGGAGATCATGGACAAAATGAACGTGACCATCGCCCTTGACAGCAAGCCCGGGGAAGGCAGTACCTTCTCCTTCGTGATCCCCGCGGCCGGCCATGAATAAGGTCTCCGAACAAATCAAAAGGCCGCCCGGAGAGGGGACCCGGAACGGCCAGTGCACGCGAAGATGAACTTCACATACATTATAATATTCTTCCACAAATGCGGCATAATTGTGTCAATTCCCGTTCATCAATGTTGCACTTTCCATCCCGAGCCGCCGATGATATAATAAACGAATAAGGAGGGATGATCATGCCGTATATCCATATCCAGACGAACCGGCCCATCGATAAAAAACAGAGAGAGACCCTCACCGCCGCCCTGGGCAAGGCGGTCACCGTGCTCGGCAAGAGCGAGAGCTGGCTGATGCTGCGTTTCGAGGGAGACTGTGACATGGCCTTCCGCGGCCGCTCCGATGAGCCGACGGCTTTCGTGGGCGTATCCCTGTACGGACAGGGACGCTCGCTGGAGCGTTTCACAGGGGAAGTATGCCGCTGCCTTGAGGATCACCTTGGGATCGACCCGGGGAACACCTATGTCCGTTATGTCTGCACACCGGACTGGGGCTGGAACGGGAGCAATTTTTGATGAAAACGGTACTCATCACCGGCGGGAGCCGCGGGATCGGCGCCGGGGCGGCGGAGCTTTTCGTTTCCAGAGGCTGGCTGCCCTTTACCTGTGCCCGAAACACGCCACGGACGGAGGACGCCGTACCCGGCGCTCTGTTCATTCCCTGTGACGTGAGGGATGAATCTCAGGTCATCGATCTCAGAGACCGGGTCCTGTCCAAGGCCCATCACCTGGACGCCCTGGTGCTGTGCGCCGGCACCGCGTGGCGCGGGCTCATCCAGGATATGCCCACGGAAGCCTTTGACGACCTGACACAGGTCCATCTCAAAGGCGCTTTCCTTTTAGTGAAGCATTTTCTTCCCTCCATGATATCACGGGGATGCGGGAGCATCGTTTTCGTGTCCTCCATGTGGGGGCAGGCGGGCGCCAGCTGTGAAGCGGCGTATTCCGCCGTGAAGGCCGGCCAGATCGGCCTCGCCAAAGCCCTGGCCAAAGAGTGCGGCCCCTCCGGGATACGGGTCAACGCCCTGTGTCCCGGCTACATCCCCACCCGGATGAATGAGTCTCTGCCCGGCGAAACGGCCGGCCAGATGATCGGGGAAACACCTCTGGGGCGGCTGGGCACCGTACAGGACTGCGCTCAGGCCGTTTATTTCCTGTGCTCGGATGAATCTTCCTTCATCACGGGGCAGGTCATCGGCGTCAACGGAGGAATGATCATCTGATGTTTGATCCGTCGTTAAGGATCTTTGGGAGCGCCCATGCCGAAAGTGCTTAAGGTCATCCTTTCTGTCCTTATGGCGCTTTTTACAGCGGTGCCTCATATATGTCCGGCCGAGAAGCTCGAAACGGGACCTGTTCTTCGGGCGCTTCTGGTCAGCTGTGACCACTTCCCCGCCCGTCCGTCCACAGCGCCGGCCGCTCAAAACAACGTCACGCTCCTGAAGGAAGCCCTCAGCCATGATGAAAGAGGCTACGAGGCTGTCCGCACAGAGTGCGATACCCTTTGCACGGTGGACGCCCTTTCGGACGCGGTCAAAAGAGCCTATTCCGGCGCGAAGGACGGGGATATTTCCCTGTTCTATATCAGCACCCACGGAGTCTATGACAGCGCCATGCCCCTGGAAAACTGTGCCCTGGCTCTGAGCGACGGTGAAACGGAGGAGCTGGTCACAGCGGAGCAGCTCAAAGCTATCCTGGACACGGTCCCCGGCCTGAAGGTACTGATCCTGGACGCCTGCAACGCGGGCGCGATGATCGGCAAAGGCCTGGGGCGTCTGCACACGGACGAGATCCCCTTCCGCGGCCCGGACTACAAGGTGCTGTGCAGCGCGGGCGGCAGCGAGGAGAGCTGGTACTGGCACAACGCGGATGAGGGCGCGCCGGATACACGGCGGGGAGCCGGGTACTTCACCACGGTGCTGTCCGACATATTCTGTTTCGAAGGCTTCTCCCCCGCCGACAGCGACCGGGACGAGCAGGTGACATTGAGGGAAGCGTACCAGTACCTGTGCGATAATTACTGCGCCTCCAGCCCCCAGGCCTATCCGGAGTTCGATGACGATTTCGTGTTTTTCCGGTATAAGAAGAGAGCCTCCGCCATGCGCAGCGAAAAGATCATCAGCGATCTTGTGAGCGACGACACCCTGATCGGCACCGGAAACCAGCTCTGTTTCGCCTACACTCAATGGGAAGAGGGGCAGGTCTACTACCAGCTGGTCTATTACCGGGGCGGCCGGTGGGACTGGGAGAATGCCCAGATGATGCTGGACCGAAGCGAGGGCGGCACGCAGCCCGGGCGGAAGGAGCGCGTGCTCACCCTGGATCACAAGGGCGAGGACGACTACGGCTATATCATGCTGCTCATCATCACCAAGCCCGAGAACTACGCCGTGCTGCAGTGCTCACGCCTCATCGGCGTCGAAAAAGCCGGGGGCGGCGAACGGCCGCGGGTATTCACCCTGCCCGGATACGACCTGACCGAGGGCGGGGAAGCGGCCTTTTTCATCCGCCACCTCTATCCCTGCGCCATCAGCGCCGCCGTGTTCAACGACGAGGGAAAGATCATCCGGCGCATCCGATCCATGAGCCCCAGCAGGCCCCAGCCCTATCAGGGCAGCATCGTTTACTGGGACGGGCTCGACCGGGACGGGAACGTGTCGCCGCCGGGCGAATACCGGGTGGAAGCGACACTGTATACCTCCGAAGGCAGCGAGGTCGCCCTGAGCGGATGGTTCCGCCTGAACCTGATGAGTGAGGATATCACGGGAGAAAACGATGAATGACCGATTTGTATTGAAAGCCCCCTATACCGCCTCCGGCGACCAGCCCGAGGCCATTCGCGCCCTGGCGGAAGGCGTCCGGAAAGGCATGGGATCCCAGGTGCTTTTGGGCGTGACCGGGTCCGGCAAGACTTTCACCATGGCCTCCGTGATCGAGCAGGTGCAGCGCCCCACCCTGGTGATCGCTCACAACAAGACGCTGGCGGCCCAGCTGTGCGCGGAATTGAAAGCGTTCTTCCCCGACAGCGCCGTAGAGTACTTCGTCTCCTATTACGATTATTATCAGCCCGAGGCTTACATCGCCTCCAGCGACACCTATATCGAAAAGGACGCCTCGATCAATGACGAGATCGACAGGCTGCGGCACAGCGCCACCGCCGCCCTGCGCGAAAGGCGGGACGTGATCATCGTCGCGTCCGTGAGCTGTATCTATTCCATGGGCGATCCCTCGGAATACGAGGGGCAGATGATCTCCCTGCGGCCGGGGATGAAGCTGTCCCGGGAAGAGCTCCTCAGGCAGCTGGTGGACATCCAGTACGAGCGCAACGACCTGAGCCTGGAGCGGGGCCTGTTCCGGGTGCGGGGCGACACCGTGGAAGTGATCCCCGCGGATCAGCGGGATTACGGCATCCGGGTGGAATTCTTCGGCGACGAGATCGACCGCATCAGCGAATTCGCCCTCACCACCGGCCAGGTCAAGCGGGCGGTGCTCCACGCGCCGATCTATCCGGCCACCTTCTACGCCACCAATCCCGAGAGCCGCGACAAAGCCCTCATCCAGATCAAAAAGGACATGGAAGAGCGCTGCGCTTACTTCGAGCAGAATGAAAAACCCCTGGAAGCGGAGCGGCTGCGTCAGCGGACCACCTATGATCTGGAGATGATAAGGGAGATCGGTTACTGCCAGGGCATCGAGAATTACAGCCGTTATTTTGACGGGAGACAGCCCGGCGACGCGCCCTTCTGCCTGCTGGACTATTTCCCGAAGGATTTCATCGTGTTCATCGACGAGAGCCATGTGACCATCCCCCAGATCCGCGCCATGTACGCCGGGGACCGGGTGCGCAAGGAAGCTCTGGTGGACTACGGTTTCAGGCTCCCGTCGGCCTTTGACAACAGGCCGCTGAAATTCGACGAATTCAACAGCCGCATCCATCAGACGATCTATGTGTCCGCCACACCGGCGCCCTATGAAAAAGAAAAGGCCTCCCAGATCGTGGAGCAGATCATCCGGCCCACCGGGCTGCTGGATCCGAAGATCATCCTGTCCCCCGCCAGCGGACAGGTGGACGACCTGCTGGGCCGTATCCATGAGACCGTGGACAAGGGCTGGCGGGTGCTGGTGACTACCCTGACCAAGAAGATGGCCGAGCGGCTCAGTGACTTCCTGGACGAAAACGGCATCAGGGTGCAGTACCTGCACTCCGACGTGCAGACGATGGAGCGCCAGAAGCTCCTCCGCGGCCTGCGGCTGGGAGAATACGACGTGCTGGTGGGCATCAACCTGCTGAGGGAAGGGCTCGACCTGCCGGAGGTGGGCCTGGTGGCGATCCTGGACGCGGACAAGGAGGGATTCCTCCGGTCCGAGACCTCCCTGATACAGACCATCGGCCGGGCCGCCCGGAACGCAGACAGCCGGGTGATCATGTACGCGGATATGATGACCGACTCCATGATGGCCGCCATCACCGAGACCAACCGCCGGCGCGCCCTGCAGGAAAAGTATAACGAGGACCACGGCATCACCCCCGAGACCGTGCATTCCGCCGTACGGGCGCTGCTGGAAATGACGGAGCAGGCCGAGGAAGAGATCCCGGCGGATATCGCCTCGGAGGAAAAAGAGGCGCTCATCAAGAACCTCGAGGACCAGATGCTCACCGCCGCCTCCAACATGGAATTCGAAAAAGCCGCGAAATTCAGGGATCAGCTCTTCGCCCTGCGGGGCGACGCGCCGGTGGTCAAGGCCCCCGTCCGTCACAGACGGGAAAAGATGCGCCACCACTGACGCTTGTCGATCGTCATATCCGTCAAAAAATCGAGTAGGGAGAAATTAATCTCCCTCTCACACCACCGGACGTGCCGTCCGGCATCCGGCGGTTCGGCTCAATTTCAAAGCATGTTGGTTCATGTAGTAGTCCAAGCAACTGACCAGGCCACGCCTGGTCAGTATT
>CADCQZ010000294.1 GCA_902803675.1 uncultured Eubacteriales bacterium | reverse complement strand
TAAAGAAAACCACGGTCTTCGCTACGCACGCATGCTCGGTATTCAGAACATGCGTGAGCAGTGCTTTCTGACTGCTGCTGTTCAGAACATGAAACGCCTGGTAAAGGCGTTATTTTTTCGTCTGGCTTTCTTGCCTGCATAACAAACAAACCCCTCCTTCTCTTGAAAAACAGGGGTTTGTGGATGGTCTGGGGGGCTGTTGCTTGTGCAACAGCCCCTTTTCTGTGTGCGCCGGGCGTCAAGTTCACACGATGTTTACAATTTCAGCCGGAGAGATTAAGAATACTGTAAGGAATCCGGGGTATCATGACCGTGACGGGGCATGTGCCCCGGCGGAAAGGGGACCATGATGAAAAAACGGAACGATACGATCGACGCGGGCGCGCCTTCCGCCGGCGGGACCAAAAAGCGCGGGCGGAAGAAAAAGGCCCTCAGGCGCTGGATCACGGTGATCGTGATCCTGGTGATCGCCGCCGGGGCCGGATATATGACCTGGCTGAGGCTGAAGGAAGAGTACACCGTGACCTATCAGAGCTACACGGCGTCCGTGGGCACGATCGCCAACTCCCTGTCCTTTTCCGGTTCGCTGCAGGCGATCGACAATGTGACCTATACGGCTCCTTCCTCCACGACCGTCAAGGCGGTGTACGTTGCGAAGGCGGCGGAGGTCAAAGAAGGGGACAAACTGATGCGCCTCAATAACGGCACGGTCATCGAGGCGGAATTCGACGGGCGGGTCAACCAGCTGCCGGTGGCCGCGGGCGACAAGGTGGCTTCGGGGGACACCCTGATCCAGGTGGTGGATTTCGACCATATGAAAGTGAGCTTCCGCGTGGACGAGTACGATATCGCCCATGTGCGCGCGGGCGATCAGGTGACGGTGACCACCACCGCTTCGGAAAAGACTTTCCTCTCATCCATCGACGACATCAACTACGTGTCCTCCTCCACCGGATCGGTCGCCTATTACACCGCGACGGCGTACGTGGACACGGAGGGGGACGTGTATCCCGGCATGCAGGTGACGGTGACGATCACCCGGGAAGAGGCGGCGGATGTGGTGATCCTCAAGGAGGACGCCCTGAGCTTCGACGGCAGGAACCGGGCCTTCGTGTACACCCCGGGCGAGGACGGCGCCATGACCGAGACCTATGTGGAGACGGGCGTGAGCAACGGCAATTACGTGGAGATCAGGGAGGGCGTTTCCGCCGGCGACACCGTGTACGCGGTGGCGAAGACCACCGGCGCGTCGGGCCTTGGCAGCCTGATGTCCACCCTCTTCGGCGGCCAGAGGATCATGAACACCGGCACCAGGCCGGGCGGCGGTCAAACCAACCGGAACCCCGGCGGGAACTGGCAGAACAGGAACACGGACGGCAGCGGGGGAAACAGGTGATGAGCGGGGACTGTTTCTTCCACATGGAAAAGGTCAACAAGTATTATCCCATGGGCGGGGAAGACCTGCACGTCCTCAAGGATATCGACCTGGATATCCAAAGAGGGGAGTACCTGTCCGTCCTGGGGCCCTCCGGCAGCGGCAAGACCACGCTGATGAATATCATCGGCTGCCTGGACACGGCGTCCTCGGGGCGGTATGTGCTCAACGGCCGGGAAACGGAGGACCTGAGCGAGGCGGAGCTGGCGGCCATCCGGTCGGAGGAGATCGGGTTCATCTTCCAGAACGCCCAGCTGCTGCCCCGCCTCACCGCGCT
Source organism: uncultured Eubacteriales bacterium (assembly GCA_902803675.1). The sequence goes on along the minus strand of CADCQZ010000294.1, from coordinate 577 downwards.
CAAAAACGTGGAGCTTCCCCTGGTCTATGCCGGGATGCGGCCGAAGGCGCGCCGGGAACGGGCCCTTGATATGCTGGAACGGGTGGGGCTCGGGGACAGGACGGAGCACTATCCCAACCAGCTCTCCGGCGGCCAGCAGCAGCGCGTGGCCATCGCCAGGGCCCTGGCGGGGGATCCTTCCATCCTGCTGGCGGACGAGCCCACCGGCTCGCTGGACCAGAAGACCGGCCGGCAGGTGATGGATCTGTTCCAGGAACTGAACAGCGAGGGCCGCACCATCATCATGATCACCCATGACATGCTCGTGGCGTCCCGCGCGCGCCGGGTGGTGCGCATCGTGGACGGCGTGCTTTCGGAAGGGGGTGACGGGCGGGATGCTTAAAGCGATCCGGGGAACGGCCGTCATGCTCGGGGAATGCTTCGGGATGAGCCTGAGCAATATCCGGGCCAACAAGGTCCGCTCCTTTCTGACGGTGCTGGGCATCCTGATCGGTGTGGCGGCGGTCATCGCCCTCATCACCACGGTGTCCGGCTTCTCCGGCACCCTGTCCTCCTCCTTCAAGGGGATGGGCGCCGG
>CADCQZ010000293.1 GCA_902803675.1 uncultured Eubacteriales bacterium | reverse complement strand
GTTCGGACACCTGCTTTTCCACCGTGAACACCGGGTTGAGGCTGGTCATGGGCTCCTGGAATATCACCGAGATATCGTTGCCCCTGATCTTGTACATCTCCTGACGATTCAGCTTGACGATCTCCTTGCCGTCAAAAATGATGGAGCCCGAATCGATATAGCCGTTGCCATCCAGCAGCTGGAGGATGCTCATGGCGGAGACGCTCTTGCCCGAGCCGGACTCGCCCACGACACCCAGGGTGCGGCCGGATTCCACGCTGTAGCTGACCCCGTTGACAGCTTTCACGATGCCGCGCTTGGTCGTAAAGAAGGTATGAAGATCATGTAATTCCAATAATGCCATTTCTTTTCCCTCCTTTACCGTTCAGTGCTCTTCGGGTCGACCGCGTCGCGCAGACCGTCGCCGATCATATTGATGCAGATGGTGCACAGGCCGAAGATCGCCGCAGGGAACACCCACTGCCACCAGTACTGCTGGATCACGATGGAATTGTTGGCACCCGTAAGAAGATTGCCCCAGGTGGGCGTAGGAAGCGGGATGCCGAAACCGAGGTAGCTCAGGCTGCTCTCCGTCAGCATGCAGGTGGCGAAGTCCAGCGTCATGCTGACCAGGAGCAGGGACATGACATTGGGCAGGATATGACGGAACACGATGGTCCTTTCACGGATACCCATGGCCTTGGCGGCGGTGACGTATTCCATCTCGCGCTGCGCCAGGATCTGGGCGCGCACCAGGCGGCAGGTGCCGGTCCAGCTCAGCACGCCCAGCACCACCATGATCAGGTACATCTTCTGCGTAGGATCCAGACGGGATCCGATGACAGCGGACAGGATCATGGCGAAGGGGATGAAGGGCAGGCCGCCCACGATCTCCGCGATACGCATGACGATAATGTCCACGTGCCCTCCGAAGTAGCCCGCCAGGCCGCCCAGGAGAACGCCGATGATGGTCGCGATGATGACCGAGATAGCGCCGACCGTCATCGTGACTCGGCCGCCGTTGACGATACGGGTCAGCAGGTCGCGCCCCAGGCCGTCGGTCCCCAGCACGAAGCCCTTCAGGCCCCAGGTCTGCACCGACCCGTCGGCCATGACCGCGTAGTTCTGGAAATTGCCGGTATAGATCTGCTTGATGTCGGCCCCGTGCACCAGAGAAGCGGGCACGTCGATCTGATGGTATTTGTCGGAGCCCCACGCCACCACGTCACCGTTCTCCAGCACCGCCACATAGTGGAACCGGCCGCCGTAAAGGTGTTTCACAGGCGAAACAAACGCGGGCACGGTCTTTTCACCGTTTTTGTCATTGCCCCAGACCACCACCTGACCGTCGTCCGTGACAGCCGCCACGGTGGAGCTGGTGGAGGCGATATCCACAACAGTTTTGCCGTTAAGAGCGGCAGGGATCGCGGCGAAAGCGCTGCCCTTGTCCTTGAACCCGGTGTACGCCACCGTGCCGTCTTTGAGCAGGCAGATATACTCGTTGCTGGTGAGCGCCACCTTCGCGATATTGCCCTGGTACTGTTTGCGGAGCTTGATATCCGCCAGATTGCTGTTGCCCCACAGGTAGAGCGTACCGTCCGAGGACAGGGCGGCGGAAAACTGGTTGCTGGCTTCCAGCTGGATGATATCCCAGGCGGGGTCGTCCGGGGTCTTCATCAGCTTTTTCATGTCCGATGTGTAATTCGCCTGTTGCAGACGAGTGTTGCCCCAGACATACAGCTGCTTGTTGACGTCCATGGCGACCACATGGTCCTCGCCGGCGGCGAACATGATCAGATCGGCGTTCTGCACCTCATCCGGTACATCGGCGATATTGATCTTTTCCGTGATCCTTGTGTAGCCCCAGGTGTGCACATGCCCGTCGGTATCAAGGCCGACGCCGTAGGTACGGCCGGCCGCGATGTCCGCGATCTTGCCCTTCATTTCCTTGGGCACAGCCATCATGTTCTGGCTGGGGGGCAGATTGATTAGCGTGGAATCCTGCTCGGACAGGTCCAGCACCCAGTACCGCGGCCCGATGAGCACGAACAGGAACACCGCGAAAAAGCCGATCAGGCCGACGCGCACCGTATGCTTGGACAGGAAGTTCTTCAGCATGGTCTTGAACGGGGTCTGGACCTGCTCTTCCGTCATGATATCCTTGATCTCGCGGTCATTTCCCAAAACACCGCGCTTGAGCCACCGGGTCAGGAAAAAGCCCTTCTTCTTCGTCATCTTTCCTTCCCCCTCTCTTATTTGTCCACCCGGACACGCGGATCGACCAGGCCATAGCTGATATCGATCAGCAGAGAACCGACGAGTGAGACCACCGAGTAGAACAACTGGATGGCCAGGACCAGCTCAAAATCGTAATTGTTGAGCCCCTGCCAGTACAGCCTGCCCATGCCGCTCAGGGAGAAGGTGTTCTCAATGATCACGGAGCCGGAGAAAATGGCTATGAACCATCCCAGGATCGAAGTGATGACCGGCAGCAGCGCGTTGCGCCACGCGTGGGAATAGATGACCACTTTCTCTTTGAGGCCCTTGGCCCGCGCCGTGCGGATGTAATCCATGCTCAGGGCGTCGATCATGGAGGACCTGACATATCGGGTCATGCCGCCCAGGGAGCCGAAGGTCATCACGATGACCGGCAGAGCGATATGATACAGCATATCGACGAATTCTTCCCACTGGTTCGCGTAAGTCATGCCCGGTGTCTTCATGCCCATGATCGGGAACACGCGCCAGAGCACGCACAAAAGAAACATGAAAACCAGTGCGATGATATACACGGGGATGCTGTAACCCAGCATGGTGACCACCTGGGTGACGCTGTCGAATCGTTTCCCCTTATGCACCGCGCAGTATATGCCCAGGGGGATCGTGATCCCCAGGGCCGCGATCGTCGAGAAGATGTTGATGAATACGGTATTGCCCATGGGCGCCTGGATCACTTCGATCACATTGCGCTTATACAGGTTCGAATAGCCGAAATTCCCCTCAATGATCCCATTGAAGGTGCCGTCGACATTCTTCCACAAACCCATCCACCTGAGATACCGCACCACCAGGGGATCGTCCAGGCCCATCCGCTTGCGCACCTGCTGATAGAGCGCTTCATATTCGTCGGCCTTCAGGCCCTGACGCATCGGCTCCACTTCCTGCCGGGCCGGATCCGTAGGGATCAGGTTGTAAAGACAATACATAAGGAACGACAGTATCAGGAATACAAGGAAAATGTATCCGATACGTTTCAGTATGTATCTGCCCATCGGGCACCTCCTTCACGGCTGACAGCTCATCAGCCCATATTCTTTTGATCCGCAGACCATCTTGTCAGATGATCAAAGGATGATTATCTGACAGCATGGCCTGTTCACGCCTCCCGCGAGGCTGAAAATCGTCTTAAAACGAGGCGGGCATGGACTGCCCGCCCCGTTTTAAGTTCTTTCTTACAGGATCATTCCGCGATCGTCGCGTACAGGATGGCGTTCTGGAAGGACCAGTAAGAGGTCTGCTCGTAGTTCTCGAGCCAATCCGGGAACACGGAGACGTAGATGTTGGAGTACAGCGGGACTTCGGGCAGGAGATCATTCCACAGCTGGATGAACTGCTCCCAGATCTCCAGGTACTTCGCATCATCGCCGGCTTCAACGCCGTACACCATGTCCATGGTCAGCTGGTCGAGTTTCTCGTCCAGGATGAAGTTGGTGTTGTAGCCTTCAGCCACCAGCTCGGGATCCACGGTGAAGTCATAGGCGCGGTCGTACACGGGGGTGCCCCAGTTGGAGGCCAGGTTGTACATGCCGTAGGTCTTGACGCCGTACTTGTCGCCCTGGGACACGTCACGGTACATGTAGTTGAGCAGCTCGGAGAAGCTCATGATGTTCTGGTTGATCTTCATACCGGCTTCGGCGGTCTGGGGGCCGTTGGCCAGCATAACGGCCAGCAGGTCGGACACGCTGTTGCCCTCGGAAGAGGACCATTCGATGATCAGCGGCATCAGGATGGTGCCGTCGTCCAGCTTCACATTGTGCACATAGTCGCCGGCTTCTTCTTCGGTGACCTTCTTGTAGCGGATGCCCTCGACATAGTCGGAGCCGTCAGCGGCGTAGACCCAGCCGTCCTCGACCAGCTCGGCCACAGCGGCTTCGGGGTTGAAGGCGTAGTTGTTCAGGTTCTCATCCAGCCATTCCTCGGCTTCCTGAGCCATCCACATCGCGGTGCCGTAGGGGCCGTTCACAACGCCGCCCCAGCCGGCGCAGAAGGTGTTGGCGAACTCGTTGCGGTCCAGCAGCAGAGCGACCGCGTGACGGACAGCCTTGAACTGGGTCGGGCCGAAGTCGCACTGGAACATGATCTTGCCGTAGCCGGGACGATCGAACTGAGCATAGGTGTAGCCATAGCCCAGGGTGGCCTTGTTCGCTTCGTCCTCGATGATGTCCATCGCGTCGTTGATCTCGGTGCCGTCGGTGATGGTATCATAGAAGTTGAAAGCGCCGGTCTTCAGAGCGTCGGCCCAGGTGGCGTCTTCAGCCTTGGTGATGACGATCTTCTCGATGGAAGGCTTCTGGCCTTCGTAGTTGCCGGCATAGTAGGGGTTCGCGACCAGAGTGGCCTGCTTGGCGGACTGATCGAATTCGACCAGGTTGTAGGGGCCGGCGGTCACACGGGTGGGAGCAGCTTCAAAGCGGGCGTTGGTGAAAGCGGCCTCGGAGCCATCCTTGGTGAAGCCTTCGAAGTACACGCCGTTGCCGTCGTCCTTCAGAGCGACCGCATCACCCAGCCAGTACTTCAGGCTGTAGGCAGTAAACTGAGCGTAGGTGATGTCATAGTAGTAGGGGACCTTGTCGGCAACGATCTGAACGGACATGGTGGTGTCGTCCAGGATGCGCAGACCGGAAATGCTATCGGCAGTGCCGTCATAGTATTCCTGGCCGCCGACCACAGTCAGGTAAGAGGTGACCTTCGCACCCAGTTCGGTAGCCACGGAAGAGCAGCCGAAAGCGGTGGTCCAAACGAAATCCTGGATGGTCACAGGCTCGCCATTGTTGAAGGTCAGGCCTTCCTTGATCTTGATGGTGTAGGTCTTGGTGCCGTCATCGTTCATAACGCCGTCAACGCTCTCGGCGATGGTCGGGTTGACGATGTAAGCGCCTTCCTTGTTCATCACAACGGTGGTATAGTCATTGATCATCTCGGTGATCATGTTATCCGTCGCGTTGTTGGTGAACCAGGCACGGCCCGCAGCGAAATCGCCGCCGATCTCGGTGGTGGCACCGTAGATCAGCTGATGCGCGTCTTCAGCCACAGCGCCGCAGACGCCCATGAGCATCACAGCGGTCAGAAGCAGAGCAACGATCTTCTTCATAGGGGTTCCTCCTATAAATATAATTTGCCGTCGTAACGGCTATGACAAACGGCTTTCGCCATTGCCTTCAAAATATTTGATTGATACCTGACAGATCCGGCAAACCGAACACTTCATCGGATTAAACCGATGAAGAATTATAGCAGATACTTTATATAAAATCAAGGCAAAATTAAGGCATCCTGGCAATATCCAGGCATTGTCACGGATAATTTTTCATCTCCTGATGAATTATCGACCGGGATTGTATCACACTGCCGTTATCCTGCCTGATTATACATGATCAGGCAAAATCCCGCGGCGAGAAGAAAAACAGTGCCCAGGATCAGGGTGCGGGGCTTCGGACGCGTCCGCCGTGCTTCCTTCTCAAGCTTGTAGTCCAGATAACGCTGATGCTTCTCCGCTTTTCCGAAGGGCGTGAAAAGCACTTTGAGGCTCTTCACCCCGTAGGAAAAGATGTCGAAGGTCCCGCCGTAGGCGCAGAAAGCCAGGAGACCGAAACAGAAGAGAAAAACGCCCGGCACAAAAAACGCGTCACACAGAGCGCTGTAGATCTCCGCTTTGTCCCCAAGGGAAAATACGCCGCGGCTGACGGCGACGGCCGCGAAGACGGCCAGGCCGGCGCCGAGCTCGATCAGCCATGGAAGCAGTTTCTTTTTCAATCGTTATCGCACCCCGTTCTTAAATGACAGTCCCCGGCGGGGATCATTTTCAGATCCCTGCCGGGGAAGATGTATCCTTGTCGGATTATTCACCGAGCTCCTTCTTATACGCTTCGAACTCGGCATCGTTGCACCGGATGAAATGGCCCGGCCTTATCTCCCGCAGCGTGGGCGGATCCTTGGAATAATCGTGGGCTTTATGCGGATCGTACTCGATGCGCTTACGGTGTTTCTCATGGTGAGGATCCGGATAAGGGATCGCGCTGAGCAGCGACCTGGTGTAAGGATGCAGGGGATGCTCGAACAGTTCATCCGAGGCGGCCAGCTCCACCAGATGCCCGTAATACATCACGCCGATGCGGTCGGAGAAATACTTGACCACGCTCAGATTATGAGCGATGAACATGATGGTAAGGCCCATCCTGTTGCGCAGATCGTTGAGCAGATTGATCACCTGGGCCTGAATAGACACGTCCAGAGCGGAGATCGGCTCGTCGGCGATGATCAGATCGGGCTGCAGCACGATGGCGCGGGCGATGCCGATGCGCTGGCGCTGTCCGCCGGAAAACTCATGCGGATACCGCGCCGCGTGCTCCCGGACCAGGCCCACCAGGTCAAGCACTTCGTACACCTTTTCGTCGATATACTTCTCATCCTTGATCCCGCGGATCTTGAGACCCTCGGCGATGATCTCCCGCACGGTCATGCGGGGATTGATCGACGCGATGGGGTCCTGGAAGATCATCTGCATCTTGGTCATGATGTTGTCCTTCGCAGCGACCTTCATGTCCATCTCATACCGGGCCCTGCGCGCTTCCGCCGCGGCGCCGGTCAGCGTTTTCATATCCTCGTTGTAGCGGGCCGTCAGTTCCGCTTTGCGCTTCTCCCGGTATTTCTCGACGCATTTGCTTTTTTCAACGGAGGACTCCAGCGCGTTGGTCTTCGCGTCGCGGATCTTCTGAGCCAGTTCTTTTTTCATCCCGCCCAGCTTCTTCTCATATTCGGCTGTCAGCTCGCTCTTCCGCGCGGGCTCGGCGGCGATCTTTTCCTTCAGCTCCGCTTCCATACGCTTTTTCTGCGCGTTGAGATCGTTGCGCAGGCTGCGGATGAGCACCGGAAGGCCGTTCTGGTTGGAGGAGATCCTCAGGCCCTCGAAGTACACATTGCCTTCCGTGGGGTCGTACAGGTTGATGATCGTGCGGCCTGTGGTGGTCTTCCCGCAGCCGGACTCCCCTACCAGGCCGAAAACTTCGCCCTTTTTGATATAGAAGCTCACGTCATCCACGGCCTTGTTGATATATGAGCCGGAACGGAAGTACTGTTTGAGGTGTTCCACGCGCAGAAGGATATCGGGATCCTCCTCGATGCCGGCGTGCTCAAGCCGGGCCAGGGTGACCTTGCTGACGATCCTGTCGATCACGCCGGAAATGATGATGAGCAGGATGCCGATGGCCCAAAGCCAGATGATGTTGGCGCACAGGAACCACAGCATCCGGAAAATGCCCAGCTCATTATTCTGATCGGACACCGCCACCACCATCGTTTTTGCGAAAACGGTCATGGCCCCGTCCGTGCTGTTTTCCTGCGCTTTCGCGTCAGCGGCGCGCACTTCCTTCATCAGCGTATTGATCGAGCCGTCAAAGGCGGGATCATTGATCATCTCATAAGTTTTGTTGACGAAAACATCCTTGAAAGGCTTTTCTCCGGAGTATTTCTCAAGGATCGCCGTGTACAGGGTCTCATAGTATCCGCGCACATCCGCCTGGCCGCCGGCAACGGTCTTTCTCAGCTCGTCCGCGTATTTATCCCGGATATCCTCAGCCTCTTCCCTTTCCTGGGCCTGGACACGGGAGAGCGCGCTGTCATAACGGGCTTTATCCAGATCGTTGACATATCCCTTGACATCGGTCACGTTATTGCCCGCAGCGATATCTTCCCTGACCATCGCCGCCACCGTCTCGACGAACTCCAGATAGGTACCGGCTCCTTCGCCCCAGGCTTCCGCATACTTGTCATAGGCGGCCCGGACCTCAGGTTCCACGGAGGCGGCCTGCAGCTTGGCAAGCTTTCCCTTGCCCGCGGCCGGCTTCGCGACACCGTCAAGATACTCGAAAGTCTCCTTCAGCAGCCTGGTCTCACGGCCGCTCTCCAGCTGGTCGAAAAACGTGAGAAATCCTTCGGCCTGCTCCTTCGTGATGCCGTCCGCGTATTCTTTATAGAAAGCCTCCGTATTGTCCCGTATGATGGCTTCCTCGCCCGTCCGGAGTTTGCTTTCCCAGGCGGTGAAAAATGTCCTGGCGCGGTCCTGCCGCAGGGAATCCTGCAGCTTCCTGGTATCGGCCGCGTCGATGAGAGCGTTGTAATACTGATGGTCAAAGCTCACCCGGTCGACGATGTTCTGCCGGATCCCGCCCTTGCTCAGCCAGTTCTTCATCGTATTCCAGGGCCCGCCGCTGGTCGCCAGGCTGTAGATGGTCACGCCGACCGCCAGAGCGATGAGGACCCAGCCGATGATCTTCAGCACCGTTGCCAGTCGTTTTGCTGCTTTCATGCCTCGGTGCCTCCTTTCACGGCTTCTTTCATTTCTCTTTCTTTCTGGGCTTCCTGCATCCGACGGATGCGGTCGGTCACGATGGCAGGCGGCTCCACATGCGGCGCATCGGGATGCAGGAGCCAGGTAGCCGCCCAGTGAGTGGGACTGACCCGGAACACCGGGGGCTGTTCCTCAAAGTCGATCTGCATGGCGTACTTGTTCCGCGCGGCGAAAGCGTCGCCCTGGGGCGGCAGGATCATATCCGGCGGCGTGCCGGGGATGGCTTCCAGTTTTTCCTTGGTCTCCAGATCGGGCATGGAGGACAGAAGAGCCCAGGTGTAGGGATGCCTGGGATCATAGAACACGTCGTCCGCCGTACCGTACTCAACGATCTTGCCGGCGTACATGATCGCGATCTTATCCGCCATGTTGGCCACGACGCCCAGATCGTGAGTGATGAAGATGACGCTCAGGCGGCGTTCTTTCTTCAAACGGTTGATCAGCTCCAGGATCTGGGCCTGGATGGTCACGTCCAGAGCGGTGGTGGGCTCATCGCAGATGAGGATGTCCGGGTTGGCGGACAGCGCGATCGCGATAACGATGCGCTGACGCATGCCGCCGGAGAACTCAAAGGGATACTGACGGTAGCGCTTGTGCGGCTCCGGGATGCCCACTTCCTTCATCAGTTCGATGGCCCGGTGACGCGCCATGCCCTGGGAAAGCTTGAAAGCGTAATCCTCCGCCCGCGCTTTCAGGTAGTCGATCATATCCTCGGCGCGCTTGTCATATCCGCCGGCGGGGCCCGACGCGATCTGGCTCTCATAGTGCTTTACAAGATTCGAGACCTGATCGGTGAGGCTCTTTTGGACAGCATCGATGTCGATCAGGTTCATGGGGATCACGGAAGGCGGTGTCTTGCCCCGGGCCTTATCCCGCTCGAATCTCTCCGTGTCCTTCTTGTAGCGGGCCTCCTCACGGGGATTCTGCCTGAAGGCTCTGAAATACCGTTCCAGCAGAGCTTTGACGCCGCTCCTGTATACGTAGGCCTGATTATCCTTTTCCAGCCGGAGAGGATCGATGGAGCGTTCCACGGCAGCCGCCGATTCCTTCAGCTTTTCAGCGCACTTGTCCTGAGCGAGCGAATCCGCCCCGAATACCGGCATCGCCGCCTTCAGGGCCTCCACCGCCTTCTTCTTCTCCTCAAGAGACTGTTTTTCGGACCACTCCAGGGCCTTTTCCACGTCCTTCCTGAAGGAGAGCATGAAACCTTCGTCCAGATCCCTGCGGGCTTCCCTGTTGATCTCCGGGATGGAGCGGGCCGCGGGATCGGGCTGTCTCCCATGCATGACGGAATAACCGATGCAGAAGAAGTTGGGGCTTTCCGCCTTCAGTTTGGGATCGAAAGAGTCCGTGATCTCCTGCAGCAGGGATCCCAACTCACCCTGCTGGCGCCCGGTATATTTCCGCTGGAACGAACCGAGTTTTTCGGTGAATGACGCGATCAGGGGATCGCCCTGAGCAAAGGTATACGGGTTGTAAACATGTTTCATCGCCCGGAGCATCCGGCCGCAGGCTTCCCGAACGTCCCTGTCATTGCGCCGGATCAGGGCGTCATTGGCCTCGTCGACGCCGTCGAGCACCTCCACCATGGACTCCGTAGCTTCTTTATAGGCAAATTCCTGCCTGACAGCGATCTTCACAAAGCTGTCGAATTCCTTGATCTTGTCCTCTACGCCGCTGACGCTGCCCTCAGCCGTCATCTTATCCTGCAGGGTCTTAAGGGTCCTGTTGAAGCTCTCGCGCCCGTCCCGGCGGCGTTCCTTGTTGTTGAGCAGCATCGCTTCCGTCAGCTGCCGCCCGATGCGCATCACGGGATTGAGCGCGCTCAGGGGATCCTGGAAGACCATGGCGAGGCGGTGTCCGCGAAGATTGTGGAACTCCTCCTCGGGGATCTTCAGCAGATCCTTTCCGTCATAGATGATCTCGCCGCCGTCCACCATGGCGTTGCCGGCCAGGATACCCATGACGGCGCGGGTGGTCACCGATTTGCCGGAACCGGATTCGCCAGCGATCGCCAGCGTCTCCCCTTCCTGCAGATCGAAAGATACATCCCTCACGGCGCGGACCGCACCGTTGGTGGTACGGAAAGATATGGTCAGATTTTTGACTTCCAGCTTTGCCATCAGTTATCCGCTCCTCTCAGAGAAGGATTCAGCGCGTCTCGCAGACCGTTGCCGAACAGGTTGAAGGATATCTCGAGTATGGCAATGAAAATGGCCGGGAACATGATGATGTGCGGGTACGTGTTCAGGTAGCCGTTTCCGTTCGCCAGCATGGTGCCGATCGAGGTGACCGTGGACGAGGTATCCAGGTTGATGATGTGCAGATAGCTCAGCATGGATTCTGAAAAGATCACGCCGGGGATGGTCATGACGGCGCCCGTCACGATGGTGCCCAGGGAGTTCGGGAAGATATGCTTGAAAATGATCCGCCTGTCTTTCGCGCCCAGGGTGCGGGCAGCCAGTACGTACTCCTGGCCCTTGAAACGGTAGAACTGAGTCCTGACCCGGGCGGCTGTACCCACCCAGCCCGTCATGATGAACGCGAAAAGGAGGGATACCACAGGCCCCACTTTGCTGGCAAGGTGCAGCTGGAACAGGGTCGCGACCACCATGAAGGGCACACTG
>CADCQZ010000292.1 GCA_902803675.1 uncultured Eubacteriales bacterium | reverse complement strand
TTGAGCTCCGTGCGCATCTCCATGCGCAGCTTGGCGTCCAGGTTGCTCAGCGGCTCATCCATGAACAATACCTTGGGCCCGGGAGCCAGGGTGCGGGCGATCGCCACGCGCTGCTGCTGGCCGCCGGACAGCTCGGACGGATACCGTTTGGCGAACTGCTCGATATGCAGCGTGGCCAGCAGCTCCGCCACCCGGTCGGCGATGCGCTTCTTGTCCCATTTGAGGTTCTCCAGGCCGAAGGCGATGTTCTGGTACACCGTCATATGGGGCCACAGGGCGTAGTTCTGGAACAGGAAGCCCACGTCGCGCTTGATGGGCGGCAGGTCGATGCCCCTGTCCGCGTCGAACACCACGGTGTCCCCGATGGTGATGCGCCCCTCCGTGGGCGTCTCCAGGCCGGCGATCATGCGCAAGGTGGTGGTCTTGCCGCAGCCGGAGGGCCCCAGGAGCGTAATAAAGTCGTTATCCTCGATCACAAGGTCCAGATCGTCCACCGCGACGAATTTTGCGAACCTTTTCGTGACATGCTCTAATCTGATCTCAGGCATCAGCCACCGACCCCCTTGTCTATGGATGCGCCGGTCAGCTTGTTCACGAGGAAGTTCACCAGCAGCACCACGATAATGATCAGCAAATTGATCGCGTTGCCGAACTGCGCCCAGCCCTTCTCGGAGTACTGCATCAGCATGGTGGTGAGCAGCATGTTGGACGTGGGCACGATCAGCACGAACAAGCTCAGTTCCCGCATGCAGGACACCAGCGGCAGCAGGTATCCGGACAGGAATGAGCTCTTCTGGATGGGGAAGATCACCCGCAGCATGCGCTTCCACCAGGGCACGCCGGTGATCACCGCGGCCTCCTCGATCTCACCGGACAGCTGCAGCATGGCGTTCACGCCGCTGCGGGAGGCGAAGGGCAGATACTTGATGGACCCGGCCAGCGCCAGCAGCACGAAGCCGTGCAGCCATTCGAACCGGGCGGACATGCTCAGGTAGATGGCGCCGAAGGCCAGGGAGGGCATCAGGTAGGGGAAGAAGCTCAGGCTGTTCACCCAGGACGCCAGGCGGCTGCCCCGGCGCTTGGCCACGCCGTAGCCCACCAGGATGCCGCATGTGCCGGCCACCAGGGCGCAGGTCAGCGCCAGGCCCAGGGACGTGCCCAGAGCGTTCCACACCTTGGGGTTGAGCAGGATGCCCGTGGAGTCGCCCTGATCCAGGCGTTTGGTCAGGTCGGTGCCGATCCAGAAGTCCAGGGTCATGTTGCTCAGGCTGTAGTCGCCGGCCTTGACGATCACGCTCTCCAGCGCGAAGGTGATGAGAGGCACCACCGCCACCATAAGGAGGATGATCACCAGCAGTACCGCGATGGGCACATTGGCCTTTTTCAGGTTGATCTTGGAGATCTGGCCGGACTTGCCCGTCACCGTGGTGAACTGCTTCCGGGAATTGGTCACCTTCTGGTTGAGCATCAGGATGGCCACGCCGAAGAGGATCATCACGCCCACGATGATGTAGGCCTGGCCCTTGAAGTTGTTCATCAGCTCCTTCATGGAGGTGCTCAGCACGTAGTACCGCACCGGTGACCCGAGGAACACGGGCACGGAGTAGGCGCTCATGGATGAGGCAAACACCAGCAGGAAGGTGGACAGCATGGCCGGCCGCACGATGGGCAGGGTGATGCGGGCGATGATGCGCCAGCGCGGGGTGCGCAGGATGGTCGCCGCCTCCTCCAGGTTGGCGTCCATGTTGCGCAGGATGCCGCCTATCAGGATATAGGCGAAGGGCGCGTAGTGCAGCCCCAGCACCAGGGCGATGGGGAAAAACCCGTACACGAACCACTCCGGCATGTAGATCCCGAACACCGAGGCCATGATGCCGTTGGAGGTCTTGAGCCCGATGTTCACGTTCTTGAAGAAGGTCTCCCAGAACAGGGCCAGGGTCCAGGAGGGCATGATGTAGGGGAACACGAACACCGCGGACACGAATTTCTTGAACTTGAGATTGGTCCTGGTGATGAGGAACGCCACGATGCCGCCGAAGAGGATCGCGATGATCGAGGAGGTGACGGACACCGCCATCGTGTTCCAGAAGGGCTGGTAGAACTGCAGCTCGCTGTATTTGTTCTCGGCGGTGGCGAATATCCTCTGATAGTGCCACCAGGTAAAGGCGCCCACGTCCAGGCCGGTGGCCCGCTTCTCCCGCCCCAGATGCACCGTCACGGTCTCCGACAGCAGCGATAAAAGCGGATAGAGCGTCAGCACGGTCAGGGCGACGGCGAAGATAAGCAGGATGATGTTGGCGGGCCTGCTCAGCCAGCCCCTGAAGCGCCCGACCATCTTCCTGGTCTGAACTTTCCGGATCTGAGTCTGCTCCATGATAAGCCCCCTTTATGCCTCACGGGGATACCGGAGATCCAAGGAAAAGGCGCGCGGCAGTCGGTGCCGCCGCGCGCCGTGATCGGGTCGGATCACTGCAGATACATCTTCACGAAGTCTTCCACGTCCATATGGTCCAGGATGAACAGGGGATCCTCCACCACCAGGGTGTCCTTGTACACGCTCAGCGGCAGGTCGCCCTCCTTCTCGGGGATGGTGCTGTTGCCGGAGTAGGAACCGATGCTGCCGCTCCAGGGCGCGAAGCCGTCAGCGGTCATCAGGTACTCGATGAACAGCATGGCGGTGTAGGGACGGTTGGCGTTGGCGGACACCATGGCGTAGATCGGGTACATGAAGCCGGCAAAGGGCTCCACCCTGTAGCCTTCGGCCTGGGCCGCGTACACCGCGGGGGTCAGGTTCTCGGAGATCACGGAAGAGGAGCGCAGCTTGCTGAGCACGAACAGGCCGATCTTGCCGGCGGCGGTGTCCTGGCTGATCTCCTCGGCGATGTTGGTATCGGACTTGCCGAAGGCGCAGTTGGGCAGGAACTCGGCGATCCACTTGTGGCCGGCGGTGGGATAGTCGCCCAGGTCGATGTCCTCGCCCTTCCAGGCCTTGTAGGCTTCCGCCAGCTTGCCGGACCAGTACTCGCTGGTGAGCATCACCAGGAAGTTCATGTTGACCTGCTCACCGGTGGGGCTCTTGAAGATGATGTTGCCCTTCATGGCCGGGTCGGTCAGCTCCCACACGTTCCTGATGGCGGGCACGCTGTCGCCCTTGTTGTTGTAGATGAACAGCTTGTTGGTGAACTGATGGGCCAGGGGCACCTGATCGCCCTCGCTTACGAATTCCTTGATGCTGGCGGGCACGTAGTTGATGACGATGCCGGCGTCGATGGCGTCAAGCAGCTGGGCGCCGTCCTGGATCATCACCATGTCCATGCTCTCGGACTCCAGCTTGGTGTAGATCTCCAGGTCCTTCAGGTTGGTGGCGTTCACCTCGATGCCGTAGAGCGCCGCGAAGTTCTCGGCGGCGGTGGCGATGCGGCTGGTGGTGCCGGCGACGACGAAGGGGCCGCTTTCCGCCATGGCTTTTTCCACCAGTTCGTCATGGGTCAGGTCTTTGGCGCCGTCCACCACTTCCTGTACATCCGCCAGGGCGGGGATGACGGAAAGGATCATCAGGACGGAAAGAAGCAGGGCCAGGATCTTTTTCATGGGTATTTCCTCCTTAAAAATATGTTCCGAAGTAAAACGGGTCCTATCCTCACGCGGCCTTTTTGCGCCGCGGTGCGGTCACAGCCTCGGGGGCGCCTTGCCGGAAACGATGGCCCTGAGCGCGGTCACGGACTTGTCAAGGTATTCCTCCAGGCCCATCCCGGCCTCCTCGTCCCGACGCGTCACCTGGCTCTCCAGGTTGTAGCTCTCCGGCGCCATGGCTTTGAGCCGGGGCGCCAGGGCGGCGAAATCGACGTTCCCCTCCCCGGGCATGGCGTGCTCGTCCCCCGCCGCGGGGCCGTTGTTGTCGTGCAGGTGCATGGTCACCATCATGGAGCCGAATTCCCCGAGCACGTCCTGCCCCGGGGTGAAGCAGTGCTCGTGCCCGCAGTCATAGCAGAAGCGCACCCGCGGATGGGGCACCCGCTCGAACAGGAACCGGTTGTATTCCGGGAACCGGGTGTTCTCCACCGCGATGTCGACCCCGGCCTTCTCCGCCAGGTCCGTCAGGCGCCTCAGGCGCTCCGCCCCCGTCATGTTGGGCGGCGGCGTGACCAGCTTGCGGGTGGTGTGCATCACAAGGTTTTTGATGCCCCGCTCCCCGCAGGCTTTCAGGGCGGCGGCGAACTCGCGCTCGTAGTCCTCCCCCTGCTCATCGTCCAGCCACAGGGCTTCCGCCCGCCAGGTGGGGAAATGCGCCGTGCGGATCCCGAGGCCCGCCTTCACGGCCGCCTCATAGACCCCCTCCGGCCCCCCGTCCCTGATCCGGCCCGGAAAGCTGGGCTTGGCGCGCTCGCTGGGCGCCCACCAGATCATCACGTCGTCAAAGCCGGCCGCTCTCACGGCCCGCAGGCGGTCTTCCAGCGGGATATCAAAAAAACCGAACCAAAGGTTCTGCCCCAAAGAAGGCATTGCGAACATTTCCTTTCCGTTTCAATGCACGGATTGTACCATATCCGGCCATATTTTGCAATCGGCCGGATGACATTTCCGGGCGGTAAAACCAAAGCAAATCCATTGTCCGATGGGAAAAAATGGTGTATGATGGACGAAACGGATCAAGCCCGTCCCCACCGGACCTGTTTGAAGGAGCCAAAGCGATGAAAAGGATGAAGGATCCGCACTGGATCAGGCATACCCATGTGTTCGAACCGGACGAATACGAGTGCTCCGCCTGCGGACAGATGTCCCCCGCCCCGGCGGAAAAATGCCCCGCCTGCGGAGAGACGATGCTCGGCCTGGAGGATCCCCGGGACTGGGTGGACGAGATGGCGGAGATGGACATCATCCTGGGCGACGACCGGCTGGGATGACAGAGGCCCAAGGATAGAAGGAGAGAGATCTTGACCAGACATGACATACCCTTTACCCTGCGGGACGGCCGGAAGGCCCTGATCCGCAGCCCCCGGGACGAGGACATCCCCGGCATGCTGGACTATCTGTATCAGTCCGCCGGGGAGACGGAGTTCATCATGCGTTACCCGGAGGAATGCCCGAAATACACCCCGGAAGGGGAAAAAGCCCTGTTCGACCGGGTGAACGCGGCGGACAATGAGGCCATGCTGGTGTGCCTGGTGGAAGGGAAGGTGGCCGGGTGCTGCCAGGTCATGTGGAGCAGGGCGATCAAGACGCGGCACCGCGCCCAGGTGGCCATCGCCCTTCTAAAGGACGTGTGGGGCCAGGGTCTGGGCACCCGGATGCTCACGGAACTGATCGATATCGCCGGAGAGAATGAAAACATCCTGCAGGTGGAGCTCGACTACGTGGAGGGCAACGCCCGGGCCCGGGCGCTGTATGAGAAGCTGGGCTTCCGTCTGACGGGCGTCAGGCCCGACGCCATCCGCTTAAAGGACGGCACCCTGCTCAATGAGTGCTCCATGATCCTCAGACTCGACCGGTGACCTTAAGTGCCCTGCGCCGGAGGCGCGCCGATATGGAAAGCATCCTGATCCCCACGAGACACCTGACCTTAAGGCCCCTTCATGTGAGCGACCTTGAGACGACGGCCGCCTATGCCCTGGACGAAGACATCCGCTATATGGTCCATCTGCCCCTGAACAGCGGGGCCGGGGTGCTCTCATTCCTTGAGCGGGCCCGGGCGGAATGGGCAAAGGAACAGCCGGAGTTTTTTGAGTTCGCGGTGATCCTGGACGGAAAGCACATCGGCGCCGTCAGCCTGTACCGCGGGGACGGGACCTGGGAGGCCGGCTGGATCATCTCGAAGGGATACCGGGGGCGGGGCTTCGCCGCCGAGGCCGCCGGCGCCATGATGACGCGCTTCCATGAGCGTTTCGGCATCAGGCACTTCACCGCTCACTGCGACACGGAAAACACCGCGAGCGTATCCGTCATGGAAAAGCTCGGCATGGTGAGGACCGGGGAGTTCCCCGGGCGCAGGAACAAGGGCGCGGACAGGGACTCGGCGGAGTACCGGTATGACCTGATCCTGCCGTTGGGCCCCGCAGAGCCCGGCAGCGTGAGCCTTGCGCCGATGACGCCGGACATGTACCGCCGCTACTATAAGGAATACCAGTCCGATCCCGCCCTGTGCCCCGACGCGGACCTATACGTGCCCTTCCGTTACGATGAGGCGTGGGTGGAAAGATACATCCGGCGGCAGGCGGATCCCTCACGCCTCCCCCTGGCGATCCTGTGGGAGGGCGAGACCGCCGGCGAGATCCTGCTCAAGGATATCCGGCCCCGGGAAAGCGCCGTGATGAGTGTGTGCCTCAAAAACGACGCCTACAAGGGCCGGGGCATCGGCACGGCGGCGGAGCGGGCGGCCGTGAGATACGTGTTCGACACCCTGGACATCCCGGTATTGACCGCGGACACGCTCCTGAAAAACGCCCGGAGCCAGAGAGTGCTGCAGAAGGCGGGGTTCTCCTTCGTGCGCGAGGAGGGGGACTTCAAATACTACCGGATCGACCGCGGGCCCGGGCGATAAATCATTGCCATATCGCCCCGGATATGCTATAATGCCGCCAATCCAAGCGGAGGCACCGCCGCCGCGCAGAATCATATCATATCATGAGGAGGTAAACTGTATCATGAAGAAGATCCTGGCTCTTGTCCTGGCCGCCCTGATGGCCCTTTCCCTGGTGAGCGCCCTGGCCGAGAAGGCCGACGCGGACTACACCGGCAGCATCACCATCTACTCCCCCCATGACGCCGATCCCCTCAACGCCGGCGTGACCGCCTTCGAGGCCAAGTATCCCAACGTGAAGGTGGAAGTGGTGGCCGACGGCACCGGCAACCTGCTCAACCGCATCGCGGCCGAATCCGCGGCCCCCATGGCGGACGTGCTCTGGGGCGGCGGCGCCGACTCCCTGGCCGCCTACAAGCAGTATTTCCAGGCCTACATCCCCTCCTGCATGGACCTGATCGATCCCAGCCTGGCGGACGCCGAAGGCTACTGGATCGGTGAGAGCCCCCTGCCCATGGTGTTCCTGGTCAACACCGACCTGGTGCCCGCCGATGAGATCCCCCAGACCTGGAAAGACCTGGCCGATCCCAAGTGGGAAGGCAAGATCGCTTTCGCGAACCCCGCCTCCTCCGGCTCCGCCTTCACCCAGCTGTGCACCATCCTGATGACCTACGGCGAGGAAGCGGACGACTATAAGGCCGGCTGGGACCTGGTGCGTCAGATGAAGAACAACCTGGTCATCCAGAGCGGTTCCTCCGGCGCCCACAAGAACGTGGACTCCGGCGAGTATCCCATCGGCGTCACCCTGGAGAAGGCCGCCATCCAGTACGATCATGACAGCCAGACCAGCCACCTGAGCATCGTGTATCCCACCGACGGCACCTCCGCCGTGCCCGACGGCGTGGCCATCGTGAAGGACTGCCCCAACCTGGAGCTGGCCCAGCTGTTCGTGGAGTTCGTGCTCAGCGCCGAGTGCCAGGCCGCCCAGAACGCCGACTACGGCCGCCGTCCCATCCGCGCCGACGTCAAGCCCGTGGGCCTGCCCGAGCTCTCCGAGATCACCCTGATGACCTACAACTTCGACTATGCCGCCGGTCACAAGGCCGACATCGTCGAGCAGTGGCAGGATGTCATCACCGAATGATCCGACAAGACCTTGAAAGGGTGCTCCGGCCGTGCCGGGGCACCCTTTGATATCATGATACGAGAAAGGGGTTAAGTCCCATGAGCCACGCAGTGATTATCGAGGAAGCGGTCAAAAGATACGGTGATTTCAAGGCGGTCAACGGCATCAGCCTGAAGATCGAGCCCGGCGAGTTCTTCACCCTGCTGGGGCCCTCCGGCTGCGGCAAGACCACCCTTTTAAGGATGATCGCCGGCTTCAACACCGTGGACGGCGGCCGCATCCTGTTCGATGACCGGGTCATCAACAACGTGCCCGCCCACAAGCGGGACATCGGCATGGTGTTCCAGAACTACGCCATCTTCCCCCACCTGAACGTGACGGACAACGTGGCCTACGGCCTCAAGGCCCGCAAGGTGCCCGCTTCCCAGATCGCTCCCCGGGTGAAAAAGGCCCTGGAGATGGTGCAGATCGACCACCTGTCCCAGCGCAAGCCCAATGAGCTCTCCGGCGGCCAGCAGCAGCGCGTGGCCCTGGCCCGCGCCTTCGTGATCGAGCCCTCGGTGCTGCTGATGGACGAGCCGCTGAGCAACCTGGACGCCAAGCTGCGGGTGCAGATGCGCACCACCATCAAAAAACTGCAGCGGGACCTGGGCATCACCACCATCTACGTGACCCACGACCAGGAGGAGGCCCTGGCCATCTCCGACCGCATCGCCGTCATGAAGGAGGGCAACATCATGCAGGTGGGCGCGCCGGAGGAGATCTACCGCAAGCCCGCCAATCCCTTCGTGGCCAATTTCATCGGCGTGAGCAATTTCATCGACTGCGAGGTGGCATCTTCCGGCAGCGAGGGCCGGGTCACCGTGGAGGGCGGATACACCTTCTCCATGCCCGTCAACCAGGCCTGGTCGGGGAAAGCCATCCTCAGCGCGCGGCCGGAGCAGCTGTTCCTGGCGGACAAAGGGCTCGCGGGGAAAATCACCCTGGCGCTGTTCCTGGGCGACTTCATCCAGTATGAGATCCTTTTAAAGAGCGGGCAGACCATCGAGCTGAACGAGTACACCAAGGACACCGACAAGGTCCGCAAAGCGGGCGAGGACGTGTTCGTGGACTTCAATCCCGCCCAGGTGAGCCTGTACCGGAAGGACAGCGAGGAGGTGCTCTCATGCTGAATGACCGCCGCCTGCGCAGCGGCACCCCCTTCTGGCGGGACTTCTGGTTCTGGGTGAAGCTGCTGATCTTCGTGATCTTCCTGCTTTTCCTGGTGTTCCCCTTCTCCACACTGATCTACAACAGCTTTTTCTCCACCAAGGAGGAGGGCTTCACCTTCTACAATTTCAGGCGGTTCTTCGAGCGCAAGTACTATAACTCCGCCCTGTGGAACAGCCTGGAGATCAGCCTGATCCCCACGCTGTTCAGCGTGCTGGTGGGCGTGCCCATGGCCTACCTGATGACCCGCTTCAACGTGTGGGGCAAGACCGTGTGGCACGTGCTGATCATCCTGTCGCTGATGTGCCCGCCCTTCCTGGGGGCCTACAGCTGGATCATCCTGTTCGGCAACGCGGGCATCGTCACCCAGTGGCTGTCCAGCGTGTTCGGCTTCAAAATGCCCTCCATCTACGGGCTGGGCGGCTGCTGCGCCGTGTTCACCCTGAAGCTCTTCCCCTACGTGTACCTGTACGTGTCCGGCGCCATGGGCTCCATCGACCGGTCCGTGGAGGAGTGCGCGGAGAACCTGGGCTCCGGCAAGCTGCGCCGCATGCTCACGGTCACCGTGCCCGTGGTGATGCCCTCCATCGCCGCCGGCGCCCTGATGGTGTTCATGACCGCCCTGGCGGACTTCGGCACCCCCGGCATCCTGGCGGGCGGCAATTTCCGCACCCTGCCGGTGCTGATCTACGATGAGTACCTGTCCGAGACCGGCGGCAACGCCAACCTGGCCAGCGCCATCTCCATGATCATCGTGGTGATATCGCTTCTGATCCTCTTCATCCAGAAGTGGTGGGTGGCCCGGAAGAACTACCAGATGAGCGCCCTGAGGCCCCCGGCCATCGCGGAGCTCAAAGGCGTGTCCCGGTTCCTGATCACCCTGCCGGTGGTCCTGGTCACCCTGATCGCCTTCCTGCCCCAGGCGGTGGTGGTGTTCTGCTCCTTCGTGAAGACCAACTACTCCAACTTCGTGTTCTCCGAGGGCTTCACCCTGGAGCACTACGCGGAGCTGGGGCGCAACCTGACCACCAATATCCGCAACTCCTTCGTGTTCTCCACCGTGGCCATACTGTTCATCCTGGTGCTGGGCATCCTGCTCAGCTACGTGATCGTGCGCCGCCGCGGCAGGACCGGCGGGGCCCTGGACATGCTGATGATGGCCCCCTACGTGATCCCCGGATCGGTGCTGGGCCTGTGCTACATCGTGGCCTTCAACAACATGGGCTCCACGCCGGACGGCACCGTGATCCGCCTGACGGGCACGGCCTCCATCATCATCATCGCCATGATCATCCGCAAGCTTCCCTACACCGTGCGCTCCGGCAGCGCCTTCCTGATGCAGATGGATCCCTCCATCGAGGAAGCCTCCATCAACCTGGGCGTCTCCCCCATGAAGACCTTCGCCCGGGTGACCGTGCGGATGATGCTCCCGGGCGTGCTCTCCGGCGCCATCATCTCCTGGGTGACCTGCATCAACGAGCTGAGCACATCCATCATGCTCTATACCGGCAAGACCGCCACCATCACCGTGGCCAGCTACACCGCCATCGTGCGCAACTCCGTCGGCACCGGCGCGGCCCTGGCCTCGATCCTGACCATCACCAGCGGCATCCTGCTCCTGATCTTCTTCAGGATCAGCAAGGGCAAGGTCTCCGTGGTGTGACGTGCGTCAGGCACAGTCATTTTTCAGGGGCTGTTGCATACGCAACAGCCCCTGAAAATAGAAACGGAAACATAAAGTTGAAAAGAAAATGAGAGAAAACAAAAAAAGGAAGAGAGAAGATATAAAACAACAGGGTTTTATAAACACTGGCATCGACTGCTGCACAAGTCCGTGCGCGGCCGGCGGCGCATCCGTTTCGCCGCCAGCGCACGGCGCAAACGACAAACACAAAACAACGTACCCATCA
>CADCQZ010000291.1 GCA_902803675.1 uncultured Eubacteriales bacterium | reverse complement strand
GAATCCTGCCCCGCGGCCTTCAACGACCGGGAGGAAGTGCGGGAGCTGGAGCCCTACGTGCATTCCCAGTTCATCGAGGGCCATGAGACGCCCCAGCCCGGCCGGGCTCACGTCCACTGGCTGACCGGCACCGCCTCCACGGTGATGGTGGGCATGGTGGAAGGCATCCTGGGCCTCAGGCCCACGCCCAAGGGCCTCAGGGTGAGCCCGTCCATCCCGGCGGAATGGGACGGCTTCACGATGGAAAAAGTGTTCCGGGGCAAGAAACTGACCATCACCGTGGACAACAGCGCCCATCATGAGGGCGGCGTGACTGAGGTGAGAGTGAACGACAGGGTCATCCCGGACGGCCTGATGACGGACGACATGCTCCGCGACGGGGACAAGATCACCGTGATCATGTAAACAGCGGCTTTCAAGGCAAAACCGCAGATCATAAAAGGGACGCGTTTTTTAAGGCGCGTCCCTTTTGCTGTGCGTATAGATCCAAGTCAGTCCATATCATCCTTCGGCGCGTAACGCATGATCGCGTCAACGATCTGCGGATACGGCCACTCGCAGGTCCGCCTGTCCAGGAGGCCGAAATTCTCCCCGCGGCCGGAAAAGGCGTTGTTGTCCCACCAGCAGCAGGGCATGCCCCGGGCCGCGGCCGAAGCCACGTAGAAGGCGGTGTAGTCCACCCGGTCCCGAAGCGGCCCGCCTTTGTCAAGGGCGCCGAACTCCCCGAGGACCACCGGGATCCCCTTTGAAATGAACCTGCGGTACAGCCCGTCCATAAAGGCGGTGATCTCCCCGGTCTGCCTTTCATCCGTCAGGCTGAAGGATGTCTCCCCCGTCCTGTCCAGGGCAAAGCTGTAGGGCGTGTAGGCGTGGACGGACAGGGCGAGCCTGCCGGGCACCGGGTCCTCCGGCAGGGTGAACAGCCCGCTGAGCGGGTGGGCGGGCGCCGCGGCGTACCCCGGCACCATCAGGAAGCGGTCCCGGTTGTGACCGCCCGAGGAACGCACCGTATCCACGAAGGCCTGATCGAGCAAGTCAACGCATTCCGCGGCCGCGCGGCAGTCCGGATCCTCCGGGGTGAAACGCCACTCCAAAGCGTGCCCCTTGAGGCGCGGCTCGTTCATGGACTCGAAGATCAGATGTTCGTCATACCCGGCGAAGCGGTCACAAAGCTGGTGCCACACCCGTGTAAGATACCTTTCAGCCGTGGGATAAAGCTCTTTGGTGAAGCTCAGGTGCTCCGGCGTCTCGTCATGGTGGGTGTTCAGGATCACATATAAGCCGCGGCGCAGCGCCATATCGGCCACTTCCTGCACCCGGTCCAGCCATCGGGGACTGATATTGAGATCCGCGTCCACATGGTCGTGCCAGGATACGGGGATCCTCAGGGTCCCGAACCCCGCCGCGGCCACGGCACCGATCACGGCGTCGGTGGTCCTCACGCCGCACCAGACAGTCTCCAGCGCCATCTCATTCGGCCCGGAAAAGCCCCGGCGCGTCGCATCGAAGGTGTTGCCCAGGTTCCAGCCCGCCCTGAGCCGGCGGGCAAAGCGCAGCCCGGGGGCATCCGGGATGTCGAAGCGGCCGATGTGAAGATCGGGGACGGCCGCCTCCCGCTTCTCTCCGAGCGGGGTCGACAGATCTTTATCCATGGGTCTCCTCCCGGTCCGATGCCTGAACGCGCGGTTCAAGATCAGCGCCGGCCGTTTTCCTTCAGCCAGGCCAGGTTCTTTTTGATAAAATCGTCCCTCTGGCGCACGCAGTCCGCGCTGCGCAGCGGGTCCGGCGGGGTGTTGAACACCCAGTCCATCAGCCGGTCCAGATCCGTCGTGGCCACGTGCAGGCGGGTATCACTGGAAGCGTAATAGATGTACACCCGCCCGTCCGGCGCCGTGACGGCCCCGTTGGTGAACACCACGTTGCTCACGTCCCCCACGCGCTCGCCGCCCATGGGCGCGATCAGGTATCCGCCGGGCTCGGCGATCACTTTCCCGGGATCATCCAGCGCCGTGGCGAAAGCGTAGATCACGTACCGCAGGCCCGCCGCCGTCACGCGCACCCCGTGGGCGATGTGGATCCAGCCCCTGTCGGTCCGGATGGGCACGGCGCCCGCGCCGTTCTTGGCCTCGGTGATGGTGTGGTACCGGCGGATCGAGGTCATCCTTTCCTCATCGATCACGGCGTGGGTGATGTCCTCACACAGGCCGAAACCGATGCCGCCGCCGGACCCCGTCTCAATGAAGCCGTCCATGGGCCGGGTGTAGAACGCGTACTTCCCGTCCACGAACTCGGGGTGGAGCACCACGTTGCGCTGCTGGGGCGAGCGCAGGGTCGTCAGGTCCTGAAGACGCTCCCAGGTCTTCAGGTCCCGGGTGCGCACGATCCCCGCGGCGGCCACAGCCGCCCCCAGTTCCCGGGAGGTCGTGTCCGCCCGCTCGGAACAGAACACGCCGTAGATCCAGCCGTCCTCGTGCCGCGTCAGGCGCATGTCGTAGACGTTCGTCTCCTCCGGGCAGGTGTCCGGCAGGATCACCGGCTCATCCCAAAAACGGAAGCCCTCGGTGCCGCTTTCCGACTGGGCCACGGCGAAAAAGCTCTTGCGGTCCGCGCCCTCCACCCGGGCCACCAGGGTGAAAAGCCCGTCCAGCATCAGCGCGCCCGCGTTGAAGACCGCGTTGACGGGAAGGCGCTGCATCATATGGGGATTGCTCTCCGGATCGGGATCGTAGATCCAGAAGGGCGGGATATGCACCCGGGTGAGCACGGGATGGCAATAGCGCTCGAAGACGCCGTTATAATACCTGTCATCCACGGCGTTTTTCCGGGCGATCAGCTTTTCGTATTCCCTGTTCAGCGCTTCATAGGTCACAGGCGTCCCTCCCATACACGTGTCAAAGCCGCGGCGACTTCCCCGGCGGCGCGCTCATGGGCGCCCCGTCCGGGGTGCCCCCGGGAGCCCAGGTCCTGTCCGCAGTCCGTCAGGGCCAGATAGCCGACGCGCTTATCGCCCGCGGCCCGGCGCGCCTCCACGGCCTCAAGGATATCCTTCTCCATGGCGCCGCCGCACAATCCGTAGGCCCAGAGGATGAAAGCCCCCGGCTGACGGCGCCGAACCTGAAGCATCAAAGCTTCCGCGCTCTTTCGGAATTCCCTTCCCGCTTCCTCCCGGTCGGCCGCCCGGCTCACGGGACCCGCGTCGTTGGTGCCCAGGTTGATCACCACGGCGTCCGCCTCCCGGCCGCTGAGATCATAGGGGATATCCCCCGCCGCGACGGGCGCGCACAGCCGATCGTACAGTTTGCCCATCACATGGTCCGCGTTGTCGTCCCAGCTGCGCCA
This sequence comes from uncultured Eubacteriales bacterium, assembly GCA_902803675.1. The sequence goes on along the minus strand of CADCQZ010000291.1, from coordinate 976 downwards.
GGCCCCGTAGCCGCCCAGGGCCAGGACCCGTTCCTCGGCCCCCAGGAGCTGTGAGGCGCGAAACGCGTAAGTGCCCATATGGCTGATCCAGGCCATGCGCCATTCCATGGCGCTCACCGGTCCGAGACAGCCCTCGCCGGCGGTGAGGCTGTCCCCGATGAACTCGATCAGACGCGGCTTTTCTTCGGCGGGCGTGACCGACCCGTCCGTCTCAAGGGCGGTCAGGGTCACGGGCAGGGGCTCGTCGCCGCCCGGCTGAGAGTCCCGGAGGATCGTGATCTCGTGGCTGACGCCCTTCTCCATCCCCACCAGGACGGGATAGACATGCCTGCCGGGCATCAGCGGCCAGCGGGCGATGGGCGCCCCGTCGGCAAGCACGCCCAGATAGGGCCCGTAGCTGTCACAGAAGGACTCCGCCTCCACGGTAAGATACGTGCACGACACCTTGAAACGCACGCCGCTGCCCGACCACCACAGGCGGCAGGCCGCCTCTTCTTTTTCATGCCGCCCCAGCCTCAGGAGCGTGCGGGGATCCACAGAGATCATGATACCGCCTCCAGACCGATCAGGAGCGGCGATGAGCCGCCGCCCGGGAAAACACTCAGGTCCCTTCCTTTTCCGCGTCGCCGCCGAGCCGGCGGAGCACTTCCACAGCCATCCTGCCGTTGTGATAGGGGCACTTCCAGGGATCCACGACGGGCTCGTCTCCCGGGACAAAGCCCTCATGGACCAGCCAGTACCATTCGCCCCCCGGGCGCCTGTCCACGATATGGTCCCGGATATAGGCCCACTGGCTCAGCGCCGCCCGGCGGAAACGTTCCTGACCCGTGCGCTGCCAGGCGTTCAAAAAGCCCAGCAGGGCTTCCGCCTGGACCCACCAGATCCGGTCCGTATCCGTGCGGCCGCCCTCCCGCTCGTTGGCCACGCCATGGCCGTCGAAGGCCTCCCGCAGCACCGCGTCCGCCAGATCCGTCAG
>CADCQZ010000290.1 GCA_902803675.1 uncultured Eubacteriales bacterium | reverse complement strand
TAAAGCGGATGACGGATATCTGTCCCGCTGATCGGGGGATAAGGAGGGTCGGGACATGCACAGGATCAGGATCATGGACGTGGAGGGGACCGAATTCCCTTCCGGGCGCGTCACCCGCGTACTGCTGGGGGAGAACGGCGCCATCGACGGCGAGTATTTTTGCCAGGGATATGTGATCATCTATCCGGGCGGCACGGTGCCGGTGCACGAGCACATGATGGCCGAGAGCTACACCGTGCTCAAGGGGCGCGGCGAGGTGAGGGTCGGTGACGAATGCGCTTCGGTCTCCGCGGGCGAGATGGTCTACATGCCGCCGTGGGAGCCCCATGGGGTCCGCAATACCGGCACGGAAGATATGCACCTGATGTTCGCGTACGCTCCCAAACAGATCGCGGAGCACTGGGCGCAGGAAAAGAGCGGCGCGATGAAGTGACATGCCCGGCCTTGACGAAGGGCGTGTTATGATGTAAATTATATAAAGAGATCTCTCCCGATAAACATATTGATGAGGGGATGATGACATGAAAAACAGGATCGCGCTGCTGCTGGCGCTTCTGACGATCTTTTTGGCCGCCGCGGTGCCCTTCACGGCCGGGGCCGAGGAAGAGGCGGGGCTGGGCAGGATCGTATTCGTGGACGTGACCGACGCGGAGGACGAGATCCCGGACGAGATCCCGGATACCGAACCCTTCGTGCCCGGGGAAACGGAAAAAATGATCTTCGGGAGCGACAACCGCGTCAAGGTCATCAATACGAAGAAATACCCCTTCTCCGCGATCGCTTCCATGTATGTGATGGGATACTGCGGGCATTTCTGGACGGGCAGCGGCTTCATGGTCGCGGGGGACAAAATGCTGACGGCCGCCCACTGCCTGATCTGCCCCACCTGCAGCCAGTGGGCGAAGACCATCACGTTTTACTTCGGCTATAAAAGCCCGACCAATTATCTGTACCGCTACACCGGCTCATGGACGGGCTATGTGGGCACCACGTTCCGCAATCACCGTTACACGATCATGAACGATTACGGCGTGGTGAAGTTCAATGCCGCCGTCGGCAGCAAGACCGGCTGGTTCGGCGCCAAGTGGAACTCCTCCAACAAGACGCTCAACAACAAGACGGATTACGTGGCCGGCTACCATAACGGCATCCTCAAATACGGCAAGGGCAAGGTGTTCGTCTATGACGCCGCCCATCTCAAGTATTCCATAGACACCCAGAAGGGCACCAGCGGCGGCCCGGTGTATAATTCTTCCCGCTATGCCCTGGGGATCAACATCGCGGAAAGCTCCGTCACCAATCTGGCTCACCGCCTTACCAAAGCAGTCTACAGGCTCTATCTGCATTGAACCGATCCGGCATGCGGCCGGGGCTGCGCGTCAGTCCCGGTTTTTTGATACGGCCATGGGGCCGGGAAAGCGAGGAACACGATGATCCACTCCAATCCTCTCCTGAAAGGCCGGGAAGACGGCAGAAAATTCATCACCATGGGCGAGATCATGCTGCGCCTGACACCGCCGAATTACGAAAAGATCCGTATGAGCTCCTCCTTTGAGGCCTCCTACGGCGGGAGCGAGGCGAATATCGCCCTGGCCCTGGCGTCCCTGGGCGTCGACAGCACGTTCTTCACCGTGGTGCCGGACAACTCCCTGGGCAAGTCCGCCATCCGCGCTCTGCGTTCCAGTGACGTACACTGCACGCCGGTCATCCTCTCCACGCCGGAGGAGACCCCCACCCACCGGCTGGGCACCTATTATCTGGAGACCGGTTTCGGCATCCGGCCCAGCAAGGTGATCTATGACCGGAAGCATTCAGCCCTGACGGAGTATGACTTTTCGGGTTATGATATGAAAGCCCTGCTGGAGGGCTTCGACTGGCTCCATCTGTCCGGCATCACGCCCGCTCTTTCTCCCAACTGCGCGGGGCTGGTCATGGATATGCTCCGGTGCGCGAAGGAGCTGGGGCTCACGGTGTCCTTTGACGGCAATTTCCGCTCCACTCTGTGGACCTGGGAGGAGGCCAGGGACTTCTGCACCGAATGTCTGCCCTATGTGGACGTGCTCATGGGGATCGAGCCCTATCACCTGTGGAAGGACGAAAATGACCATTCCAAGGGCGACTGGAAGGACGGCGTGCCTCTCCAGCCGGCCTATGAGCAGCAGGATGAGGTCTTCCAGCACTTTATCGAGCGCTGGCCCAACCTGAAATGCATCGCCCGCCATGTGCGCTATGTGCACTCCGGCTCGGAGAACAGCCTGAAGGCCTTCATGTGGTACGAGGGGCACACCTTCGAGAGCAAGACTTTCACCTTCACGATCCTGGACCGGGTCGGCGGCGGGGATGCCTTCGCCAGCGGCCTGATATACGCCATGATCCACGATTACCGGCCCATGGATATGCTGAATTTCGCCGTGGCTTCCTCGGTGATCAAGCACACGATCCACGGCGACGCCAATATCACCGATGACGCCGGGACCATCCGCAACCTGATGAACATGAACTACGATATCAGGAGGTAGACGATAGGGAAGACCGAAAGGTCCCGGACGCCGTGAGGACCGCGTGCTCCGGGACGATCCCCGGGCTCGTATGAAGCTGCTGCCCGTCCGGGCCGTCCCTGTCATCATCGGCGGCCGCCCTCCTTCACACAAAAAAACAGACTGTCACTGTCAGGCCAAAGACCGGAACAGGTGACAGTCTGTTTATTGATCGGTATACCCGTGGTCCGCGCGGGTCAGAACAGCCGCCTCAGACGCTCGAAATAATCGACCTTTCGGGGCCGCAGGATCCTGAGCTTTTTGTCCGGGGACTTCAGGATATCGACGGAGCCTTTCCCGGAGAGGGGAACGGTCTCGGAATCCGCGCCGAGGACGGCGCCGGAAAAATCGTCCGACACAAAGGAGATCCGGGTGCTGTCCGACATGACGAAGGGCGCGCCGAGGGAACGGGAACGGCTGTGATGGATGCCGGCGATCTCCGTCATCTCGAAGGCGTGCAGGCCCTTTTGGAGCACCGCTCCGCCCAGAGATCGATTGTAGGCGGTGCTGCCCAGCTGGCTGGAAATGCACAGCCCGGAGCCGCGGTATTCCTCGAACATCTCATCGTTGACCATCACGGTGATGTCCTGCGTACGCAGGGGGTTCTCCACACGGATCTCGTTGACGGCGCACCAGGTATCCTGTCCGACGCGGGCTTCCATGATGGGGTATTCCTCCGCGGTGAGCCGGCCGCCGATGATATCGGCTGCGAAAACGTCCAGGTCGCTGTCCCGGTAGTCCATGAAAAAGCCCAGGGTGCCGGAGTGGATGCCGATGAATACCAGGCTTTTGAGCTGCGCCATGTACCGGTGGACGGCCCTTAAAAACGTGCCGTCACCGCCGACCACGATGACGCAGTCCGGCTTTTCGCTGTTTTCTTTCAGCCCCGCCCGGGAGAGCAGGCTTTTGAGTTCACGCGCCGTTTTTCCGGAATCGGGATCCGGACGGGTCATGACCGCGTAGTCATGGATGGGATCAATGATGCCTGGTGTCGTCATGATATCTGTCTCCTTGAGATGCCGGGGGAGCGGGTTCTGTTCGGGCAGCGGTGAAGATCAGCTATCAGTATACCCCTCTTTGGCCCGCGGAGCAATATCAATGGAAGGAAAAGCCTTCAAAAAAACATTGAAAATCTTTTTGTCAAAATGACAAAAAATACTTGACAAGCTTCAAAAAGCCATATATATTATATATGGTCAGTTTGACCAAAAAGGAGTGAGAAAGCCAATGCACACGCTGCTCAGCCCGGATCGGGTCTATGTCACGGTTGACATCCTGATCCTCACGGTCCGTTCCGGCCGGCTCTGCCTGGCGCTTTCCCGCCGGGCGGAGGAGCCCTACCGGGGCATGTGGGCCCTTCCGGGCAGGTTCGTGGGCCTGACGGAATCCGCCGAGACGACTGTCAGGCATTTGATGGATGAGATGCTCCCCATCGACCGGGTGTTCATGGAGCAGCTCTACACCTTCACCGACGTGAACCGGGATCCCCGGGGACGGGTGATCTCCGCCGCGTATCTGGTGATCGTGCCCTGGAAGCGGCTCGAGGGCATCCTGACCGGGAGCAGGCTCCGGCTCTTTGAGGCGGGGCGGCGGGACGGGAAGACCCTCCTGACCGGTGAGGGCGTCTCCCTGACCGGCGGCGATCTGGCGTTCGACCACGGCAGGATCATCGAGAGCGGCATCAACCGTCTGCAGGGCAAGATCGACTACACCGACATCGGGTTCCGGTTCCTCAACGATCCGGGGGCTTTTTCCCTGGGGGAGCTCCAGACGGTGTTCGAGGCGGTGCTCGCCAGGCCCATGGACTCGAGCAATTTCAGGCGGTTCATCAGGACACGGTATCTGGATACCGGGAAAGTGATCCCCATCGATGGAGGCGAAAAGCCCAGGCGCGGGCGTCCGGCATCACTTTACGCTCTGACGGAATGACAAGGAGGGACAGATCATGAAGGAAAAGAAGTTTCTGATCGTCGTGGACATGCAGAAAGATTTCATCGACGGTTCCCTGGGGACCAAAGAGGCCCGGGCCATCGTGCCTGCGGCAGCCGCGCGCATCAGGGCCTGCCGGGAGGACGGCTGGGAGGTCATCGCCACTCTGGACAC
>CADCQZ010000289.1 GCA_902803675.1 uncultured Eubacteriales bacterium | reverse complement strand
TGCAGTAGGGGCACAGGATCTCCTTCATCGGGATCGGAGCAGGCGCACTCACCGGAGCGGGCGCGGGCGCCGGGGCGGGAGGCGGCACGGGTGCGGACGCGCTGCCCCGCGCGGGATCGAACCCGCGGCCGGATACCGGCGCGGCAGGATCGGCCCCATAGGTGGGCGCGGGCGCCTTAGTGAATATCTGGGTGAAGGCCTGCCCGACGGTCTGCGCGGAAGAGGGCCTGCTCAGCAGGATATCGCGGATCTGGTTGGCCAGGGCGAGATCTCTCTGATATTCCTCGCACCGGGCCAGGTCCGGCGGATCGGGAACGAAGCCCTTCACCGGCCCCAGGATGGTCCTGCGCTCGACGGGGATGCCCGTTTCGATCTTCACCGAGGAGCGGTTCACCTGGAAGCGGAGATCGTCGATATAGGGGTGGTCCACATCGATCTCCAGGAGGAAATCGTAGGTATAGGTGTACCGGGGCGGATCGTAGCTGACGGTCTTGCCTTCCTTGTCGCGCTGGGTCTGCTCGGTCTTGCGCTCCCGCACGTCCACCCGCACGTCCCGGATCTGGCTGAGGCTGAACACGTCCGGATTGTCCCCCATCCCCCGGCCGGAGGACAGTACGAGGAACTGCCCCTTGGCGTGGTCGATGAGCACCTTGGCCATCTCGCCCAGGGTGGTGTCGGCCCTGAAAGCCGCCGCGCGCGCCCTGTTGGCTTCACGGTCGCGCAGCTGCGCCTTGATGTCGTTCAGGGTCGACCGGCGGCGGTCCGAGAACCAGGGGGACAGCTTTTCCGCGCAGTTCTTGCACATATTGCCGTCCTCCACCTTGCGGTTGCCGAGGAATTTGATCTGCTCCCCGCAGATATCGCAGTATTTCTTACTGAACAGGCCCATACGATGATCCTCCTCCCGGAAAATATGCATTTTGAAGAAAACTCACGCCATGATTATAAAAAAAGCGCCTGACAAAGTCAAGCGCTCCGTGCCGGCCGCTAAGGCCTGATCACCGTGATCGGATGGGTGTCCGGGATCTCCACGAAGGGATGATCCTCCAGGTACTTCAATATCAGCTCGCTGATATCGGTCTGGATCTCCCGGATGACGGGGCAGGACCGGTAGAAGTCGAAATCCCCGGTGCCCGTGGCCCGGTAATTGCACATGCACAGGCTCAGGCGGTCCTCCGGCAGAATGGGCCTGCCGGCTTTCACCATGGATGTGACGCGGTCCCCCACGGGCCGTCTCAAATCAAAGGTATAGTCAAGGCCGGCGAAGTAGTCATAATTGTAGTGGGACTCCTTGGGCCTGAGGAAATGCTCGCTGATGCCCACGCGCCCCTCAGCGTCCACGTCGAAATAGGACGCGCACTGCTCCAGGCCCTGCTTGAGCACCGCGCCGGTCACTTCCTTCACCACCAGGGTGTTGGAATAGACGTAGCTGGCCACCACATCCCGCACCGTGACCCGGGAATCGAACCCCCGCACCACGTTGGCCAGGGCGGCGCAGCTCAGATCCGCGAAGGACGCGGCCAGCTGCACCCGGTTGAAGAGATCCGCGATGGCCGAGCCGTTCAGCGCCATCGAAAGCTTGTCCTCCGGCCAGATCGGGCGGCTCAAATGCCCCACGGGATGATCCAGCCAGGCGTCCAGGTCCCGCATCAGGGAGGCCTCTTCCTCCGTCATGAACGCGTGGTCCGGCACGGGGCACAGTTCGGAAGAAAAGCGGCCCGACTCATCCATCTCCACGCGGATGTATCCCACGGCGTTGGCCGGCGTCTGGACGATCAGGGTATCCCCCCACTTCCCGTTCGCCAGGCCGATGTGCTGATGCCCGGTGAGCAGCAGGTCGAAGGGCACCTTTTCGCAGATGCGGCAGGCGATGTTCTCGTCCGTTTCGGACAGGAGGCGCCCGGTGTTCAGATCCCGCTCGATGCCGCCGTGGTAGATGCCCACCAGCACGTCGCAGTCCAGCTTCCGCGCCGCTTCGGCCGCCGCCTCCAGGGGATCTGAGACCGTCAGGCCCGTGAGGTTCTCCGGGCGCTCCCAGCGGTTGACCCAGTCGGTGCAGATGCCCACGAGCCCCACCCTCAGGCCGTTCTCCATCACGCGCACCGCCGAAGGGAACAGTTTCATTTCCCCCTTAATATCTGTCACGTTGGCGCACAGGCACACGGCCTCCATCTCATCCAGGTATTTTTTGAGATGCTCCCGGCCGTAGTTGAAGTCGTGATTGCCCAGGGTGAAATAATCATACCCCCGGGCGTTCATGGCCCGGGCGATGGGCAGTTCCACCCCGTAGGCGTGAGCGTAATAGGTCATGGGCGAGCCCTGGATGGTGTCCCCGCCGTCGATCACCAGGGTGTTCCCGTCCTTGGGGAAACGCATGCCCAAAAGCCCCATGGGCAGGGGCTTCCGGGACGCGAAATTGGTGGGGTACAGGTAGGCGTGGGTATCGGAGGTGAAATAGATCGAAAGTCTGCTCATTTGTCAGCCTCTGGCCAGTTTGGCGCGGACCCTGGTGGAGAACATCTCGATCAGGATCATCAGCACGATCATGCCGGTCAGGTAGGAGCCCACCATGCTCCAGCGGCTGGAGTTCATGCACTGGATCAGGGCCGCGCCGATGCCGCCGGCGCCCACGATGCCCAGGGTGGTGGCGTCCTTGACGTTGATGTCGAAACGGTAGATCACCGTGGAGATGAAGTTGGGGATGATCTGGGGCAGGATGCCGTAGCGGATCTTCTGGAAACCGTTGCAGCCGGCCGCGTCCAGGCTCTCCAGGATCTTCACGTCGATATCCTCGATGGCGGTGATGTACATCTTGCAGATCATGCCGATGGAGCACACCGACTCGGTCACCACGCCGCAGAAGGCGTTGGGACCGGTGACGCGTATCCACATCAGGGCCCACACCAGGGCGGGGATCGTGCGGATGCCCAGGATGACGGTCCTGAAGATCACGGCCACCCACTTGGGCACGATCTTGTCGCAGGCCAGGAAGCTGAAGGGGATCGCCAGGACGCCGCCGATCAGGGTGCCCAGCACGGCGATGGCCACCGTCTGCAGCAGCTGGAAGGGCACGCCCTCATTGGTCAGATTGAACAGCAGGTCCAGGTCCGGATGCAGAAGGCCGTTGCCCACGCCCTGGGCAATGGTGATGCCCTTGGTGGCCAGGCCCTTATAGGTGATCGAGGTGCCGCTCCAGCCCAGGAGCGCGGCCACGATCAGCACGATCAGAGTGTAGAGCCACCACAGCCTCGGCCGGGCGGCGTACGCCTCCTCGATGGAGAGGGGGCGGTCATTCGTCAGCGGTGTTTTGACTTTCGCCATGCTTCTCCCCCTCCCTCAGCTGAGTTTCCTGCGCAGGTACTGGCTGGTGTTCTCGATGATGAGCACCACCACGAAAAGCCCCAGAAGGATCGCCCCGAGGCTCTCGTAATCGCGCCAGCCGATCACTTCATTGATCAGGATGCCCAGGCCGCCGGCGCCCACGTAGCCCAGGATGGCCGCCGCGCGGATGTTCATCTCCAGGCTGTAGAGGCAGTAGCTCAGGTAGGTGGGCAGGATCTGGGGCATGCAGGCGCTCCAGAAGGCCTGGAACTTGTTGGAGCCGAAGCTCTCGTTGGCCTCGAAGGCGCCCATGTCGATGGTCTCGATGGACTCGTACATCATCTTGGCCACGATACCGAAGGTGAACACCACGATGGCCACCGTGCCGGCGAAGGTGCCCAGGCCAAAGATCAGCGCCGCGAACTTGGCGATGATCAGGGTGGGCAGCGTGCGGATGATCATCAGCAGGATCCTCAGGGCCCACACCACCACGGTGTTGCGGTTGATATTGGTGGAGGACAGCACCGCGATGGGCAGCGCCAGGGTGGCGCCCAGCACGGAGCCCATGACGGACATCTTGATGGTGTCGAACAGGGCGCTGAAGAGCTTTAACGTATAGGCGCTGTTCTCGGCGTTCCACAGGCCGGTGTAATAGGTCCAGTTGGGGTGGAAGATCCGGCCCAGGATGTAGCCCAGCTGGGCGCCGCGCTCCATGATGATGCGGAAATCAAAGCCGGTCACTTTCGCCGAGATGATGATCACGGCGACGGTCAGAGCCGCGATGAAGGGCCCCCGGGGCATGGGCTTTTTCACGCTGTGCCCGTTGGGCAGCGTGATGGTGCGGGGCTTGAATATCCTGTCGAACAGCGGTGTCCTGACCGCCGCGGCAGATGATCTTTTCTTCATACGCGCCTCACTTCTCCGCCGTGGGGATAGCGGCGCCGTTGTAGATATCGTCCAGGATCTCCTGGGTGACCTCGGTGGTGGGGCCGTCGTACACGATCTCGCCCGCGCGGATGCCGATCACCCGGGTGCAGTAATTGAGCGCCAGGTCCACGTGGTGGATATTGATGAGCACCGTGATGTTCATATCCTCGTTGATGTGCTTGAAATCGCTCATGACCTGCTTGGCAGTGATGGGGTCCAGGGCCGCCACGGGCTCGTCCGCCAGGATGATGGAGGGGTTCTGGTTGAGGGTGCGGGCCAGGGACACGCGCTGCTGCTGGCCGCCGGAGAGCTGATCACAGCGGGTGTAGGCCTTGTCCAGGATGCCCACCTTGTCCAGGGCTTCCAGGGCGTGCATCTTCTGCTCCTTGCTGAACAGGCCCAGGAGCACGCGCCACCAGGGCATGTCGGGCACCATGGAGGTGAGCACGTTGCGGATGGCCGTGGACCGGGTGACCAGATTGTAGCTCTGGAAGATCATGCCGATCTTGCGGCGGTAGCGGCGCATGGCCCGGCCGCGCAGGCTCATCACGTTGACGCCGTCCACGGTGAGCTCACCGCCGGTGGCGTCGATCATCCGGTTGATGGTGCGGATCAGGGTGGATTTGCCCGCGCCGCTCAGGCCGATGATGGCCACGAACTCCCCCTGGTCGATGGTGAGGTTGATATCCTTGAGGCCCTGTACCCCGTTGGGGTAAACTTTATCCACATGCTTGAACTCGATCAATGGTATCCGCTCCTTTTAAAGCCGAAACGGGCACTGACGCCCGGGAAACGCTCATCGTTCAGATCATTCAGAGAGGTCTTCAGAAAAAACTGCCCGGCAACCCAAGGATGCCGGGCAGCGTGCGCGGTCAGATCACTTCACAACAGTCAGGGCCTGGCGGGCGGCGTCATAGTCGCTGTCCTGGGCGATGGCGTAACCGGTGTGGCTGTACACGGAGAAGATCTCCTTGCCTTCCTCGGTGTTGATGATGTTGATCAGCGCGGTCTGCAGCGCGTTGATGAATTCGGGATTGTAGATGTCCGCCTTGGCGGTGGTCACGGCCACGGTGTCGTTGTAGATACCGGGGGTGACGCCGATGACGTTCAGCTCGTCCCAGATGGAGCCTTCACGGCCCATGCCCTGCTTGCCGGTGGGATCCTGCTGATCGGAGGGCAGGCTCCAGGCGGCCTCATAGTCGCGGCGGCCGTCGGCGTAGCAGCAGATGATGTCCACCTGCTCGGAAGCGGCCTGGGCGAAAGCGTCCGCGTAGCCCAGATTGACCACGCTGCTCAGGTCGGAGATCTTTTTGCCGTCATAGTGGTTCATCAGCCACATGGTGGGATAGATGTAACCGGCGGAGGAGGAGGTGTTGCCCACGGCCCAGGTGGCGGCGTTGAGCTCGTCCCAGGTCAGTTCCTCACCGGCGTTGACCTTCGCGGCCAGCTGCTTGCCGTACTCGGAGGGGCCGGCGTAGATCAGGGAGCGGTAGAAGGTCACCTGCACGTCGGTGGGCAGGGTCTTGTTGGCAATGCCGTTCCAGTCGGAGGGGGTCTCGCTGTCGTTGGACAGACCTGCGCGGGTGGCGGTCAGGATGACGTCCACTTCTTTGTTCTGGCTGTAGATGGCGTAGGTGCCGCCGGGCAGCCAGCCCACATCGATGGTGCCGGCGCTCATGGCTTCGCCGGTGGCTTCGTAGCTGGTGCCGACGGAGATCTCCACCTCGCCGATGTCATAGCCCAGGGTGGCCATCTCGGCCTTGATCAGCTCCGGCAGGTTCTTGGTGCCGGTGATGATCACGTCCGCGTCCTTGGAAGGCACGAACTGGAAGGTCAGCTTGTCCATCTTGATGTTGTCAGCCAGCGCCGCGAAGCAGGACAGCGTCATGGCCAGCGCCAGGATAAGAGCTGCGATCTTTTTCATGAAAGTGTCTCCTTTTCTGAATGATCTCGGGCTTCATGCCCACGGCCTATTATACGGTATAATCATCAAGAAAATATAACTGAACTGTTACGCAAACTTTACTTTATA
>CADCQZ010000288.1 GCA_902803675.1 uncultured Eubacteriales bacterium | reverse complement strand
TCCACATCGTAGCCCCGGACGGTCACGGCGCACGCAACACGCACCGCCAGGGCGATAATGGCCAGGAAAGCGAAGACCGCCCACCCGGTCCGGGGCTTTAAGTCCGCCGCTTTTCCCGCCTTCAGGCGGCCGAGCGCCCCGATCAGGAGCGCCGATAAAAGGGCGTAGCCGAAGCAGCTCAAAAGGATCACGGCCGAAGCTGTGCCCAAAGCGTTCTCCCCCGAGTCGTCCTTCGTTTTCACCGAAAAGATGTCCTGGACGGCCGCGCCGGCGGGCGCCGCTTCGATGCGCGTCACGGAGATATCGTCGAAATACGCCTCGCCCTGAGCCTCGCCGCTGTAGCCGCCCAGGCGCACGAACAGGCGGAACTTCGTCTGCTCGGGGCCGGTCCGCGCGTAGAGCACCGCCTCTTCCCATTCCCCGGCGGTATCATACAGGCAGTTGGAAAAAGCGTAGACACCTTCCACGCTCACATTGGCGCCCCGTCCCTCCGAACAGGCGGCTTTGACGCGGGCGGATACGCGGTACAGGCAGTCCGGCGCGACGGCGATATCCTGCCAGAAACGGGCGTCATTGGCGTAGTGGTTCACGATATGAAGGGCCCGGCCGCCGTCAAATCCCTCGCCCTCGTCGGTCCAGGCAAAGTCCGTAAAGCCTTTGGACTTCTCCCAGGCGTCGGTCAGCCAGCCCTCGCCGTCCTCCTCGCAGTCCCCGTTGAGCACCAGCTCCACCCCCGCCGGGGGCACCTGCCGACGGCTCCGGAGCGCGATCACGGTACCGGATACGATGACCAGCAGGATAAGGAAAACGGCCAGGATCTTTTTATGACTGAATATGCCCTTCATCATATGAGCCTCCGTCAGTAGATGTTCCGGACATGGTCCACGCCGTCCCGGGTGATCTCCACGATGTCGATCCGGGCGGGCGCGTCGGGATACCGCATCAGGAACGCGTCCCCCGCCCTTCTGATCCGGCGGAGCTTGTCCGGCGTCACGGCCTCGATGCCGTCCCCCGCCGCGCCGTCGGGCCGGTACTTGACCTCCACGAACACGATCTCATCCCCGTCCTTAAAGATCAGGTCGATCTCCCCGCCGCTGCTCCTGTAGCGGCGCTTAAGGAGCTTCATGCCCTGCCTTTTGAGCGCCCTCTCGGCGATGCGCTCTCCCTTCAGACCGATGATATAACGCGCCGCCGCGGGGTTTTCTTCCCGTTTCCTCATATAAAATGCCCGATGAAGCTGCGCCGGTGGATCGGGCAGGGCCCGTACTTCCTCAGCGCCTCGATGTGCTCCCGGGTGCCGTAACCCTTGTGCCTTGCAAAGCCGTACTCCGGATACTTTTCGCTCTCCCGCTCCATTTCCCGGTCCCTGGTCACCTTGGCCAGGATGGAAGCGGCGGCGATGGCGTAGCTCACCGCGTCCCCGTGGATGATGGGCCTCTCCGCGCCCTTCAGGCCCACCTGCTTCACCGCGTCGATGAGGAACACCTCCGCCGGCACCTTTTCCGCCGCGCGGCGCATGGCCAGCTTCGTGGCCTCCAGGATGTTCATCTCGTCGATCTCTTCCGGGGTCGCCTCGCCCACGCCCCAGAAAAGGGCCGTTTCCCTGATCCGGTCATAGAGCTCTTCCCGGCGCTTCGCGCTCAGCTTCTTGCTGTCGTCCACGCCCAGGATCAGCGGCTCCGGGGGCAGGGCCACACAGCCGGCCACCACGTTGCCGCACAGGGGGCCGCGCCCCGCCTCGTCGATGCCGGCGAACAGGACGCCTGTGCCCCACAGGGGCACATCGTAAGCTTCCGTCAGCGCGCGCAGGCGCTCTTCAGGGTTCGTTCTCATCGTTCCCGATCCTTTCCGGGCACTTTTCCAGGGTGAGCCTCCCGAGCCTGCCGGCGCGGAACTCATCCAGCACCACCGCGGCGCCCCGGTCGATATCCGCCACGCCGCCCTTGAGCAGGAACCCCCGGCCCAGGCAGGCCTGCTCCAGGAGCTCCTCCGGCCCCGCGGCGGGATCCTTGATCTTGTACCGCTCCGCGACCCTGTCCGGCGCGATGGCGCACAGGTCCTTCAAAAGCGCCCCCGCCAGGGCATAGGTATCCACCACCTGATCCCGCACCGCGGCGATATACGCCAGGCGCCGGGCGCAGTCCGGGTCATCCAGCCGGGGCCAGAGAAGGCCCGGGGAGTCCAGCAGTTCCATATAGGGCGAGATGCGCACCCAGTGATTGCTCCTGGTGACGCCCGGCCTGTCCGCCAC
>CADCQZ010000287.1 GCA_902803675.1 uncultured Eubacteriales bacterium | reverse complement strand
TGATCCCGCCTGCGGCGAGAGTTATGATATGATCGCCGCCATCTTCAACGCTGCGAAGCGGCTCATAACTTTGCGGAGCAGATCATAACTCATAATTCGCGCCAGCGATCATAACTGCAAAGGATGCAGCCGCAAAAGGCACGGCCTTTTGCGGCTACATCCTTTGCGACCCAAGGGTGGGCAGGTCGTAGGCGAAGAGGACCTCATTGATGAGGAAGATGTTGTACTGCCTGTGGTTCAGGAAATAGCCCACGATGATATCCGTTTTGCTGGCGTTGCTCAGCACGTACCCCGCCCGCCCCAGGAGCAGGTTCGTTTCATCCACGGTGAGCTTAAGGCCGACGGCGAAGGCCAGGGCGGTGAGCTTGGTGGGCCGGTAGTGGGGATCGGAGCGGATCCTGCTGAACAGCTTGCGGTCGATATTGGACCGTTTATAGCACTGCACGTCGGTGATGCCCTTTTCGTCGATGAGCTTTAAAAGGGTGCGGGAGAAGCCCTCGTCCATGGCGCGCAGCAGATCTTCCAGGGTAAGGGAGGACGGGGCGGCTGTCGGCGGGGCCTCGGGCGGGATCTCCGGCCGGCGGGGCGCCGGGGCGTTTTTCGGCATCGCGGCGGGGCGGCTCCGGGCCGGGGACCCGTCAAGATCGATATCGCGGGGGTTCTCTATCCTCTCCGACCAGAAGCTCTCGCTGTCCCGGCGGGCTTTTTTCTTTGGGGCGGTGTCCTCGTCATCCCGCGCTTCTTTCCTCTCCGGGGCGGGGCGGGGCGCTTCCGCCGGGGCAGCGTCCCCGATATCCCGGAACGGCCCTTTGATGACGATGTCCTCCCCGAGAGGCTCTTTTCCCCTGTCGGGGATGAACCGCCGCAGGTATTCGTCCCTGTCGGGCCCCATGACGGGGCGCTGCGGGGGACGGTACCCGGTCACCCGGGCCAGATGGTCAACGACCGGGCCGTACAGGTCCCGGCTGACGGCGAAGATCTCCCCGGAATACACCACCAGGTACACGGTGATCTCGTGGTCATCCAGGAACGCGGAGATGGAGGACACCGCCGCGTCCACGGCTTCCTCCGGAGGCACGCCGAAGGTGCCGGAGGAGATGACGGGGAAGGCCACGGTCTCGCAGCCGGCGGCCTCGGCTTTTGTGAGGGCGTTCAGATAGCAGGATCTCAGGGCTTCTTTCTCGCCCTCGCCGCCGCCGCGCCACACGGGGCCGGTGGTGTGCAGGATATATCTGGCCGGCAGGTCATAGGCCCCGGTGAGGAGCACGTCGCCCGGCCCGGTCAGTTCCGCCCGGCGGGCGCGCAGTTCCGTCTCCAGGCCCGGCCCGGCGGCGTTCTGGATGCGCTCGTCCACCCCGCCGGAGCCGGACAGGTATCTGTCCGTGGCGTTGACGATCGCGTCCACATGCATGCGGGTGATGTCGTCGCGTATGATGTGAAGGGGCATTTAAAAAATCCTCCGATCTGTTGGGGTCAGGGATGATGTCAGGCATCCTCTTTACGGAAGGCCTGCCAGAAGGCCACGGCGCCGGCGGCGGCCACGTTCAGGGAGTCGATGCCGTTTTTCATGGGGATGTGGACTTTTAAGGGGCACAGGTCCTCCACCGGTTTGGGCAGCCCCGGGCCCTCGGGGCCCAGCACGATCATGCGGCCGGCTCCCTCAGGCCAGGGCGCCCTGTCCAGGGGCACGCTGCCCGGGCGCAGGGTCATGGCCGCGGCGGCGATATTCTTTTCCCTGAGCAGGGCGAAGAGGGGATCCGGCCAGTCTTCCTCCCCGATGAAGGCCCAGGGGAGGGCGAACACGGAGCCCATGGAGGTGCGCACGGCCTTCCGGGTCAGGGGGTCACAGCAGTCGGGGCTCAAAAGCACGCCGTCGGCGCCCAGAGCCGCGGCGGAGCGGAAGAGGGCGCCCACGTTGGCCCCGTCGGTGAGGCCGCACATGAGGGCGAAGCGCTTCCCCGTGAGCACGTCACGTTCCTCCCGGGGAGCGCCCCGGCGCAGGGCGCACAGGATGCCGCGGGTGAGGGCGTAGCCGGTGAGGCTTTTGAGCTGCTCCTCATCCCCGGTGTACACGGGGATCCCGGGGCATTCCGCGATCAGTTTCGCGGCCTTGCCCGCGGCGTGCCGGGCGTCCATCAGCATGCTGACGGGCGTGAGGCCGTGCTCCAGGGCCAGTTGGATCACGGGAGCGCTCTCGGCGATCACCAGGCCGTCACGCCTCAGCTGCCTTTCGGTGAGGGCGGCGTAGGGTTCAAGGCCCGGATCGTTCAGGCTCCCGATGGGGATCACGGGCATGGCTCAAGGTCCTCCGGAGCGTTAAGGAGCTCCCTTAAGCGGGCGAAGAACTCGCCGGCGTGGAGCCCGTCCAGAAAAGCGTGATTGACTTCCAGGGTGAAGGGCATTTTGAGGCGGCCGTCCTTTAAAAAGTACTGCCCCCAGGTCATGCGGGGGGCGCTGTCATGGGGGTCGTTCCCCGGCTCGCCCCTGAGGGCGGTGTAGGGGATGCCGGGCAGGCAGGAGAAAAAGATCAGGTCGTCCCGCTCCTTCTCCATGTCGATGAATCCCTTCTGCTCCGCGGCGGCCCGGCGGCAGTTTTCAAGGAATTTTTTAAGGTCCCGGTCAAAGGGCAGGGTGATGATGCGGAAGCACCTTTCCCCGGGCCGGATATCGGTGAAGGACGGGTCGCGCCCGTCATAGCGCACGGGGCGGCCGTCCCTCACGCCGATGAGCATCTCCTCCACTTCAGAGCAGGCACAGGTGCTCAGATAGATCATCGTGTGGTAAAAGGAATACCCCCTGTCCCGGCAGAAGGTCTTCAGGTCCGTCACATCCATTTCGCACGTGACAGACCAGAAGGGGTCCCGGAAGGCGGAGAAAAAGCGGTAGATGTCCCGGCGTTCCCAGGTGTCCATGGCAAGCTCGGTCATATGTCTCCTCTCTTTTTTCAGGTCAGGCGGGCGCGGTAGGTCCTGCCCCGCACGGTCAGGGGCAGGTTCACTTCCCCCCAGCCGGGGGGCACTTCGCCTGAAAAATCGGGCCCGTCCTCGCTGACCGTGAGGCCGAGGATACGGGTGACCAGGTCGTCATACAGTTTCCCGGCCTCGTCCTCCGGCGTATCGGCGCTGCCCCGGGGCTCGGGATCCTTCCCCCAGGACGCGGCCAGGGCGCGGTAGGCGCTCTCGAGGTCCTCCGGGCAGGTGCCGTATCGGGAATTCAGGTCCGCCGCGGCGGTGAGCACGGCGCCCGCGCGGGGGAAGGGGGAAGAGGAAACTTCGGCATACCGGGCGAAGATCCTTCCGGCGGTCTTCCCGATGAGCTCCGCGCCGCCCCCGCGGATGAGGGACGTGTCCCCCGTGATGAGGGCGCAGCGCGTCAGCTCCCCGGAGATCGCCGCGGCCTTGTCAAGGGGCGCGCCTTCCCCGGCGTCAAGGGCGGATAAGGTCCAGTACCTCAGGATCCTTTCCGCCGCCCTGGGCAGGTTGAGCAGGTAGAAGGTCATGGCGGGGAAGCCGTCCCCGGAGAGGAAATAATCCTCCTTCCCGGGATCGAAAGCGTCCGCGCCGGGCGTGATGCCGTTTTGATCGTCCCCGGGGGCCAGGCATATCAGCCGGTACCGGGCGATGTCCAGGGCCCGCCCGATCTCCGGGGCGTTCTTCACGCTCACCCGGGTGCGCCCGAACAGGTCCCCGTAGAGCCTTTGGTGGGTCTTCAGGTGCCAGTCCCATCCCGGGACGCGCCTTGTCAATTCCAGAGCGGCGCGGGCGGGATCCGATGACTTTGGCCCGGTGACCACGGCGCCGGCCATGTCAAGATACATCGGTTCCCCGGCCTTAAGATCAATAAAACAGGCGGCGCTGCCGTCCCCCCGGTCGTCGCGGACGGGAAAGGGAAAGCGCGCGGCGGCGGCCGCGACGGAGCCGTTATCAAGATCCTGTTCCAGGCACAGGGCCGTCTCATCCCCGCGCAGGCGGCAGCCGTCCTGCCCGCCGGGATCCACACCGGCGCAAAAGCCGAGGCGGCAGTCCCTGTCCGCGGTGAAGGTGAGGCGCTGGCAGATCAGGCGCGTGTCCCACATCGACAGGAACAGTTCCCTTTCGATCGTGACATCGGCGCCGCTCACGGCGCCCGTATAGGTGAAGGTCATCACGCCGCTTTCCGTGGGGTCCCCCCGCTTTGAGAGGGAGAAGCCCTCCGGAGGGCGGAAAAGCGCGGGATGGGGCACGGCCGGGCCCCGGGGCAGGCGCATTTTTCCGTCATCCGTCAGGCGCAGGGATCCGTTGGCAAGATACCGGGCCCCGCCGGCGAGGGTAAAGTCCATGGTCAGATCTCCTCGCTCACGCGCCACACGGCGGGCCGGCCCATGGCGTCCACCGTGAGGATCCCCACGCTGCCCCTCAGCTGGGGCAGGAGCAGGGAGGTGTTCAGTTCCGGCGCGGGCCGGGTGCGGCAGAACAGGTCGTGGGTCTGGAACATGCCGTCC
Organism: uncultured Eubacteriales bacterium; assembly: GCA_902803675.1. Next base: position 3,859 of record CADCQZ010000287.1, on the reverse strand, counting down.
CGTATAAAGCCCACGGCCCAGGCGTCCACGCTGTCCAGCCCCGGCTTTAAGGGGCCGGGCCCGGGATCGTACCCCGTGAGGATGATCTCGTGGAAGCCGATGCCGGGGATGATCTCGGCGGTGATGCCCGCCCCGGGCACGCCGCACTGCCACTGGGTGGTGAGGGCGGCCTCGGTGAGGCGCTTGCGGCTGACGGCCACCGCCAGGGGGGATGTGTCCATGGCCAGGAAGTTCCGCTCCAGCCCCAGGGCCGCCACGGCGGCGGTGCCGCTGCCGCAGCACAGGTCCGCGGTCAGGTCCCCCGGCCGGGTGGTGCAGGCGAAGATGCGCCGGAGAAGGCTCACGGGCTTCTGGGTGTCATAGCCCGTGCGCTGGGGATCCTTCTGCTGCAGGTGGCTCACGTCGGTCCACACGTCGCCGGGATAGACCGGGTCGTCGTCATAGTAGGTGTAGGTCTTCCCGCCGCTGCGGATGGTGCGGTAGCTGCGGCCGTTGGCGTCCACCTGGCGCTTCATGTGGTTGTGCCGGTGGGTGCTGCGGGGCACGGGCGCGCCGGTGATGTCGAAGAAATGGGCGCGGCTGCGGCGGTAAAACAAGATAGTGTCGTGCTTGGCGGAGAAGCGCTTCATGCTGCGCCCGCCGCTCTGGTAGGCCCACACGATCTCATTGACGAAGTTGTTCTCCCCGAAGACCCTGTCCGCGATCAGGCGGCCGTAGGGCGCCTCCCGCTGGTCCAGGTGGAGGAAGAAGGATCCCGAGTCCGTGAGCAGGTCCCGGGCGGCGATGACGAGCTTTTCCAGCAGCTGATGGTAGCTCTCCCGGTCCGGGTACCTGTCCTCATAGGCGTCCAGGGTCAGGGAGCCGATGCCCTTCTCGTACTCCGCGGCGCCCACGCAGGCGCGTAAGCCAAAAGTCCTGCCCGTGTTGAAGGGCGGGTCGATGTACACGCACTGCACCTTCCCCCTGTATTCCTCGGGCGGCCGGGTGCCGTCGCCCAGGATCAGGCGGCCCTCCACGCCGGGGCGCATGATCTTTTCGATGGAACACTTCTCCTGAGTGAACGTCATGTCATACCTCCCAAAGATCAAGGGCCTTCAGGCCGTCGGATACGCTCTTGTCCACCGCTTCGAGGAATTCTCTGTGCTCCGGGACTTTCAGAAGGATCGCCGCCGCCTCATCCGCCGCGCGGACGAAATCGGGCGAGAGCGCCTCCCTTCCGCCGGGATAGAGGGGGCAGGTGCCCGCGGCCCGGCGGTCTGACTTCGCTTTCCCGTCCGCCCCCGGCCATAAGGGGAACAGCCGGCAGCTCAGGGGCCTTTTCTCCCGGGCGCAGGGCTTCAAACAGGTGACGAGGCGCCCGGAGGGGATGTCATCGCAGCCCGTCACCTCAAAATCCGGATCATGGTCGTAGAGCGCTTCCTCCCCGGGGAACAGGAGCATGCCGCCCTTGCCGGTCTCGTCCGGCCGGCAGCATATCCGGCCGCACAGGCGGCCGCAGTCCCTTTTAAGGGGCGTGGGCGCGTCAAGCAGCGCGCGGGCCGTATGAAGGGCTTCCTCAGCGGTCACGGTATCTCCCCCCGGTCAACAGATATTTGATTATATCATGCCCGCGGCGGGCGGCGCAATAAATATCGCGCGAAGGACGGTGGATCTGAGGAGCAAAAAAAGCACAATTTCGGCGCGGGGAAACGGTTGACAAGTTTTTGCGGGATTGTTATACTTCACCCAATGCGTCGATGGCACTACGCCCTCAGACGATCCCCCTCAAGAGAGCCGCCGGGCGGTGCGAGGCGGCGGGGGAACTGCGGGCGGTCTCCTGCCGGAGCAGGCTCCCCGAACGGATATAAGTAAGGGAGCCCGGGTCATGCCGTGATCCATGGCGAATGAGAGGCCTTCAAACAAGGCAACACGGGTGGTACCGTGGTCATACCGATATGATCACCCCGCGGCAGCGCGTATCTGCCGCGGGGATGTTTTTTGAAACACGCGGCGGTCAATTTGAGGAGGCGGCTATGAGGACAGTCATCATCACGGATACTTCGATCGAAACGAGCTACCGGCCCGGCGGGCGGCATCCCTCCTTCCGGGAACAGGCCCGTCTGGTGGAGGAACTGCGCGGCGCCGGCATCAGCGCGATGGACCTGGACGCCCTGCATGGTAGGCAGGACGGCGCCATCATCGGCGAGACCTTTTCCGACCTGGCGGGGGACATGCCCCTGTCCGTGCCCGTTTCGTCGCCCGATGAGGCCGCGGCGGCCTTCGAGTGCGTCAAAAAGGCGAAGCATCCCCGTTTGCGGGTGGTGCTGCCCGCCTCCACGGTGCAGATGGAGTATGTGAGCCACCTTAAAGAGGACGCGATGCTGAACCTGATCGCGGACACCGTGAAGGCCGCGAAAGCCCTGTGCGATGACGTGGAGTGGACGGCGCTGGACGCCAGCCGCGCCGAGGAGAGCTTTCTGACACGGGCGATCGACGCGGCGGCGGGGGCCGGGTGCGGCACCGTGACGCTGTGCGACGACGCCGGCACCCTTTTGCCCGGAGACTGGGCGGACTGGGTGCGCCGCGTGAAGCGGCCCGGGCTCAGCCTCATCGCGTCCATCAGCGACGGCATGCACATGGCGGCCGCCTGCGCCCTGGAAGCTTTAAGGGCCGGGGCGGACGGCGTGAAGTCCGCCCTGACGGATGGGGCTCTGAGCCCCCTCACGCTGTGCGAGGTGCTGGCCAGGAAGGGCGAGGAGCTGGGCTTAAGGACCGCCCTGGATGAGAAGCGCTTCGCGCAGCTGGTGGAGGGCCTGACCGATCCGGGGATCGCGGAGACCGCCCTGTACCAGGAGGACGACAGCGTCTATCTGGACCAGGCCGCCACCCTGACGGACCTGAAGAACGGCGCCCGCAAGCTGGGATATACCCTGAGCGAGGAGGACCTGGGCCGGGTGGAGGAGGAGTTCCGCCGCATCATGGTCACCAAGGACTCCATCGGCGCCCGGGAGCTGGACGCCCTGATCGCCGCGGCCAGCATGCAGGTGCCTTCCAGCTACCATGTGGTCAGCTACATGGTGTCCTCCGGCAGCAGCGTGACCGCCATGGCGCAGGTGACTTTGAGGCGGGAGGAGGAGACCCTCCTGGGGGTCAGCAGCGGGGACGGCCCCATCGACGCGGCCTTCAAGGCCATCGAGAATGTGGTGGGCTGCCATTATGAGCTGGACGAGTTCCGCATCCAGGCCATCACCGAGGGCCGGGAAGCCCTGGGCAGCTCCGTGATACGCCTGCGGGACGGGGGCAGGCTCTACGCCGGCACGGGCATCTCGCCGGACATCATCGGCGCCTGCATCCGGGCCTACATCAACGCCCTCAACAAGATCGTCTACGAGGGGAACTGACAAGGGATTTGAAAGGGGAGGGCGCCTGGGATACGGCGCCGGACGGATGATATGAAGCTGGTATTCTCTACCCGGGACGTGCCGGGAAGATCGTTCCTGAACTGGTGCGAGACCGCCGTGGCCTACGGCTTCGACGGCTTTGAGATCCACGACCCCCTGAATGAAAAGCGCCTCCACGCCGACAGCCTCTTCCGCCCCGGCGTTTCGGCCGCGTCCCGCCGGAAGCTGGTGAACCGGCATCTCACCGTGACGGCGGTGACTTCGGGGGCCGTGACCAACGAGACGGACCCGGAGGGGGCCCTGAGCCTGGTGGAGAGCGCCTCCGCCGCGGGGGTGCCTTACGTGATCCTGCGCTTTGAGGGCATGACGCCGGACGATATCTATTATTTCCTGTCCCCGGCGGTGCGCCTGGCGGAGGAGCGCCGGGTGACCGTGCTCATCGAGACCGCCGGCAGCCTGTGTGACACGTCCCTCATCCC
>CADCQZ010000286.1 GCA_902803675.1 uncultured Eubacteriales bacterium | reverse complement strand
TAGCTCATGGCCTGATTGTGATTCACCTGGGCCAGGGTGCTCCCCAGGGCCGTGAGCTGGCCGGACAGGCTCCTGTCCATCTGGGAGATGAAGCTCCGGGTGATATTCTCAAGGCCCTCCAGCTGTGTCTGGGTCTGGCCCATGATGAACTGGTTCATGGCGTATGTGACGGGCACGAAGGAGTTCTCCACCGCGCGGGTCACGCCCTCGGAGATGCGGTTGGTCAGGTCCGCCGCCGCCTGGCGGATCATGTTCTCCTGGTCCTCCTGCTGGCAGATCAGCGTGACCGTATCGTCCAGAGGCCGGATCATGACCATGTCGTCGAACGATGTCTGGAACTCGTCGATCGCTCCCTCCGCGCTGCCGCAGGAGATGCGGTAAAGCACATTGAAGGAGATGGAACAGGCCACGCCGACGATGGAGGTGGAGAACGCGAAGGTCATGCCGCCGATCATGGCGGGGATGCTCTCCATGGTCTTCGCAGCGTCGCTCACGTCCAGCCCGCCCAGACCGCGCATCAGGCCGATAAAGGTGCCGAGGATGCCCAAACTGGTCAGCAGGCCCGGGATCACTTCCGCCAGCTGCGGATGGCACACGCCGTCAAGGGCCGTATCATCGTTGACATAGTCCTCCACATTGCAGCTCAGGCCCCGGCTGTTGAGGTGCTCGGCGTTCTTGAGGAACCTCGCCCAGCAGCCGCTGAGCGCTTTGCCCAGGAACAGGCTGTCCTGCCAGGCGGGACGCTCCCCCTCCTGGACCGGACGCAGAAGGCGCCGCGACGCCCGCCGCAGGGCTCCCGCCGAGCGGCGCACCGGCAGAACGCACTTTGCCACACCGACTATAAAAACGAGCGCCATAGCCGCATAAACCACGATATCGATGACGCTGCCCGCCATTCCCCTGATAAAATCACCCATAAAGCATCCCTCCATTAAGAATATTTTACAATATTATTTCCAAATATGCAAGAAAGATGAAATTTGTTTACAATCTGTAGAAAGAGCTGTCCCCACGCCCCCGGGAAACTTGTTACAATCCTCACAAATCAGCTGCGTGCCCTTGCAACAGGCTCCTTTACAAGCTATAATGTTTACTGGTATATTTCGGCCGATCACATGGGACCGGCCGGCAGAACGGAAGGAACGCGAGATGAAGAAGATCACAGCCTTACTACTGATCATGCTTTCGCTGGCAGGGAGCACAGCCCTGAGCGAGAGCGCATCCCTGATCCGGGGATACGACAAAGAGGATAAATGGCAGTATGTGACTTTCGGGGAATATCCCTATGAAGAGGACGGCACCGTCCGCAGCGTGCTCTGGCGTGTCCTGGGCGTGGAAGACGGCGCGGCGCTCATCCTGAGCGAATACGTGCTGGACCTGCAGCAGGTGATCTACTGCGACAATGAGAACGACGCTGTAAAGACCCGCAATTTCCGCCGGCTCACGGATTTCATCCAGAGCGACCTGTACACCTGGATGAACAGCGAGATGCTCGATACCATGTTCGGCGCCGAAGAGCAGGCCGCTCTGAAGGATACATATTACGGAAAGATCTATCCCCTGACCACCGAGCAGTACACCACCACCGCCTACGGGTTCCCGGCAGCCCTGTTCGGCGTGCAGAAGATCCGCCAGGCTTACGCGACGCCCTACGCCACGACTCTGGAACTGTTCCCGGGGAGCAAAAAATGGTCCCATCCGAAAAAGCTCTATGTGGATCCTTCCTACCACTCTTCCCCCCACTGGGTGATCGCCTTTAAATCGGCCACCGAAAACGGCATCATGCTGCAGCTGTGCGGCTATGACGGGCACCTGAGCTACGGGGTGTATACCCGCAGGGACGTGGGCGTGAGGCCCGCCGTGACCGTCCTTCTCGATCAGGTCACCATTGCCGGCGGAAGCGGCCTCAAGGACGATCCCTACATCCTTAAGACCGCGCAGCCCTGAAGATAAGACATCAAACCGGAGGTATCGCATACTATGAAAAAGAATCTGCTCAAGATCGGCATCATCCTGATGGTCGTGCTCATGTGCTTCCTCGTGCCCTCCGAGATCATCACGGCCGGGGCCGAGATCGTCCCGATCCCCATCGACGAGAAATCCGTGCCCGCCCCGGATGAAAAGTACTATACCGAGGAAGGCTACGAGGACCCCTCCATCAAGGTGACCTTCGAATGGGGCCGCGCCTACGAATCCGACTACGTGATCGCTCACATCAAGATCGCCGATCCCAGCCAGATCAGGGCTTTCCAGGCCAGCAGTGACGGCCGGAGCACCAAGCACGCGATCCAGCTGGCCGCCATGGCCGGCGCCGTCGTGGCCATGAACGGCGACTTCTACCAGACCTTCTCCCCGGAGATGGGCCGCTACTGCGTGAGGCAGGGCGTGGTGAAGAAGCATAACCCCACCGGCTACTTCGACGGCCTGGTGATCGACGAGAAGGGCGACCTGCACATCTATCAGCAGGCCAAAAGGGATGTCTTCGAGAACTTCGAAGGCACCATCGTCAACAGCTACGCCTTCGGCCCCGGCCTGGTCATCGACGGTGTGAAGGTGGAAAAGTTCATCAACCAGGGCTACGGCCCCAATGTGAAGGCCCAGCGCAGCGCCCTGTGCCAGGTGGGCCCGCTGGAGTATCTGTGCGTGGTCTGCGCCGGGCAGAGCAACCCGGGCAGCGAGGGCATGGTGATCGCGGACTGGGCCGAGTTCGTCTACAGCCTGGGCGTACAGCAGGCCTACAACCTGGACGGCGGCACCTCCGCCGCGCTGGTCTTCAGGGGTGAAAAGCTGAACACCTTCGATTCCCCCAAGAGCCGCCAGATCAACGACATCATCTGCTTCGTCAGCGCCTGGCAGGAGGACTGATCATGGACGTGGAACCTCTCCTGACAGCCGGCCCTTTCACGGTAACGGCCTACAGCCTGGCAGCCGCCGCGGGATGCCTGATCAGCGTATGCCTGTACCTGCTCCTGGCCCGGCGGTACGGGCCGGACAGGGATACAGCTGAGAGAACGGCCCTTTTCGCCATCCCGCTGGGGATCTTCGCCGGCCACTTCCTTTACGCGCTCGTGAAGCTCAGGAGCTTTCTGGAAGACGAGGGCATCCTCTTCCTGCTCGCGCCGTGGCGGGGCGGTTTCATGTTCCTGGGCACGCTTCTGGGCGTATGTCTCGCCGCTTTCCTGGGTGCCCGGGACCGGGAGGGAGTCAAAAAGTCCCTCAACTGCCTGGCCCCGGCCCTGACCTTTCTGATCGCCGTGTTGCGCTTTGTCGAGCCCCTGTGCGGCCAGGGCAACGGCGAGGATACCGAGATCGCCTTCTTCCCCCTGAGCTATGCCGCCGACCCGGAGTGGCCGCAGTTCAGGTCCGCCGCGATATTCTTCTGGGCGGGCCTCTATGGGATCGTCTGCTGCCTGATCCTGCTCATGTACATCCGGAAAAACCCGGAAGGGCTCAGGACCGCCAAGCTTGGCCTGGTATTGTACTGCGCCGGCGAGATCCTTCTGGAAAGCCTGAGACGCGATCAGGTCATCAAGTGGAGCTTCGTCAGGGTGAATCAGCTTTTCTGCGCCATCATCCTGGTGCTGCCGGTGATCTGGGCCGTGATAAAAGGCAGGTACAAAGGAAAGAAAGCCGTGCTTTCCATCCTGGCCATGGCCGTGCTGATCGGCGGCTGCGTGGCGCTGGAATTCTCGGTGGACAAGCCCCTGATCCTCGGGGATAACGTGATCTACTTCACCGACTGGCTGACATACGGCCTGCTCGGCCTCTGCGGAGCGCTGATGGGCACGATCGCCTGGAGGAGCGTGCGGGATTGACATCCCGCACTTTTTTCTTTCCGCCGCAAGGCGGATCTGACGCGGCCGGATCATTGCCGGCCCTGTTATCCGATCAAGTGAGGAGAGCCATGCCGATAAAGAAAAAAACGGGCGCCTGCCTTTTCGTCTGCGCCGTGATGCTCCTGACCGCCGGCGGCGCCGGTGCTTCGGAGACTTACCGCATTCCCGAGATCCCGGCGGCGGCGGCCGAAACGATCCCCGATCCCGAGTTTGACGCCATGACGCCCGCGGGCCCCTTCGCCCTGACCGACGGGAGCGGGACCGAAGTGGCCGGAGACAACGGTGTCTACACCATCACCAGAGGCGGTGAGTATATACTCAGGGGCGCGCTGAACGGCCGTGTCGTGGTGGACGCCGGGGAAGCCGAGGTCACCCTGGGGCTCAAAGGGGCGGCCGTCACCTGCTCCACCGGCGCGCCGATCACGGTCAAAAGCGCCGGCAAGATCGACATCGAAGCGAAAAAGAACACCTATAACGTGATCACCGACGGACGGACGACCTTCGCGGAGGAAGAAGAGCATGACGCCGCCGTATGGTCGGATGAAGACCTGAAGATCAGCGGCCGGGGGATCCTGATCGTCACCTCCGGGGCTTACGCGGGCATCAAATCCAAAGACGACCTGAAGATACGCAACCTGACCCTCAAAGTAACATCCGCCGGCAATGCCCTGCGCGGAAACGATTCGGTCACCGTCGAGAGCGGCAGCCTGGTGCTTGAGAGCACCGGCAGCGACGGCATCAGGACCCGGTCGACCGATATATCCAAGAAAGGCAAGCAGCGCGGGGACGTGACGATCCTCGGCGGGCATATCGACCTGTACGCGGCCTTCGACGGCATCAGCGCCGCGCATGACGTGATCGTCACCGGGGAAGATGCCGTGCTCAACATATCCACGACGGGCCGGGCCGCAGACGCTTCACCGGCAGGGAACGGAGAGAGCCGCAGCGCCAAAGGCATCAAGGCCGAGAACAGGATCACCGTCGGGAGCGGCCGGGTCAGCATCTCCGCCGCGGACGACGGCATCCACGCTTCCCGCGGCACGGCCCTTGAGAACGGCACGACGGGCGCCGGTGACGCCGCTGTCACCGGAGGCGCCGTCACCATCAGCGCGGCGGATGACGCCATCCACGCCGACGGCACCCTGACGATAGCCGGCGGGAGCGTCCGCGTCACGGAGGCGCATGAAGGGCTGGAGGCCAACAGGGTCCTGATCGAAGGCGGCAGCGTATCCATCAGCGCCCGGGACGACGGGATCAACGCCTGCGCCGGCGCCGATACGCCCCTTATCATGATCTCCGGCGGCACCGTGGATGTGACGACGCCGGGCGGAGATACCGACGCGGTGGATTCCAACGGGGACATCACGATCACCGGCGGATACACGCTGATCAGGACCGGTGCCGGGGCCGATGTGACGGCGGGTTCCATGGACGCGAAAGGGGCGGTCACCGTGACCGGAGGCGCTGTCGCGGCCTTCGGCGGGATCTGTGCCGTGCCCGGGGAAGGCAGCGTGAACACCTATATATCAAACGGGGGCCTTTACCCGGCGGGCGCTTACGTTCTCATGGACGGGAACGGGAATGAAATGATGACCTTTGCCCTCGCCGCGGATCACGTTTCCCTGTGGCTCAGCTGCGACAGCATCGTGACCGGCGGCAGTTATACCCTGCGCAGAAACGGGCAGGATGTGGTGACCTGGACCCAGACGGACCGGTGTTCCGGCGATCCCCTGGAACAATAAGGGGACAGAAAGGACGGGAACATGTTCGATTACGGCGGAAAATGCTCAGTATGGATCAGCGGCGCCTCCAGCGGACTGGGACGCTTCACGGCGGAAGCCTTTCACGCGGCCGGCCACCGGGTGGTATCCGGCGCCAGATCCTTTTCAAGACCGGAAGAGGATACCCCCGTGGGCGCGAAAAGGTATCTGGACGTGACGGATCAGGCCTCCGTAACGGCCTTTGCCCGGGAAGCGGAGGCCGCGGCCGGCGCGCCGGACATCCTGATCGGCTGCGCGGGCATCCTCAATCTGGGCGCCTGCGAATACTACACCGCTGACGAAATGAGGAAAGTGCTGGAGACCAACTTTCTCGGCCAGGTGCTTTTGATCCAGGCGGCGCTCCCCCTGATGCGCGAAAGAGGCCACGGACGGATCGTGTGCTTCTCCTCCATCAACGGCGTGCTGGGCATCCCCTACCAGGGGATCTACACGGCGAGCAAGCATGCCCTGGAAGGTTTCTGCGAGAGCCTGGCGGCCGAGGTAAGGCCCTTCGGGATCGAGGTGATGCTGGTGGAGCCCGGCGACCACCGGGGCGGCTCCAACGCTTACCGCGCCCATGGAGAGGGCATGGATGAAAACAACCCCTACCGCGGGCCCTATGAGCGCACGATCAAGAGCATCCGCCATGACGAGGAGAACGGAAGCGATCCGAAAAAGCTCGGCGAAAAGCTGGTCAGGGTCCTGCGGAAAAAACACCTCCCCTTAAGGAAATGCATCGCTTCCCCGCTGCAGCACGCGGCGGTGTTCCTGCACCGTGTCATGATCAGCGCTCATTTCAACCGGCTCATCGCCCTTTTTTACGGCGCTCACAAAGCGGACTGAACCGCACGGACCCGCCGCGCGGCACAGCGCCGGAGGGGCCTGAGACGGCGGGAACAGAACCAAAAAAATGCATAAAAATAATTGTGCTTTTTTATGAAATGCTGTATAATGTCGGCGCACAGGATGAAGGAGGTTCTCGATGTACAAACTTCTGCTCGCGACCGGCAATCCTGAGATCCGCTCCCTGTTCGAGACCATCAGCCTGAACGCCATCGGCTTTTCAAAGCCACTGTTTGCTGTCCGCGCCGATGACGCTGTCAGGCTGCTCAGTTCCAGGGCGATCGACGCCGTGGGGTTCTATCTCGAGGGGCAGGATGCTGCCATGCTCTCCAATTACCTGCATTTTGAGCGGCCCAGTCTGCCTGTATTCACCGTGTGCAGCGATCCGGACAAGCAGATGCTCTACCTCAAGGAGACCGCTGCCGTACTCAATCAGATCCACTCCAACATGACGGATGCCCCCTATAACGACGACATGATGCGGACGATGATGCGCGATGAACTGATGCACCGTCTGCTGTGCGGCGAGGTGGAGGATTTTTCCGTGGTGGAGCGTCAGCTGAAGCTGATCAGGTCCCACCTGAGCGCTACCAGACCCTGTATGGTCTATGAGATGGACATGCCCCAGGGCGATGTGTATATCTCCGAGCATCAGAACGCCATGGACCGCCTGGAGCGCGCCCTGAGGAACAATTTCTTCGGCCGGTATGTGGACCGCATCTATTATGATGTGGCCGTGCTCACGCCCCGTCATATCCGCGTAGCGGCGATCCCCCAGGGCGGCATCGATCAGGACACGGATGATTTCAGGCAAAGGGCCGACGAACACGTGGAGGACTGCCTCCACACCATCAAGGAATACCTTAACCTGGACATCAATATCGTCCAGGGAGGGCTGATCCCCTCGCTTCGAGCCTTTACGGAATGATCAACAGTAAGGAGGAAAACAAATGGGTATCTTTTCAAAACTCACAGGCCAGTTCATCGACGTGATCGAATGGACCGACGCCACTTCCGATACCATGGTGTATCGCTTCAACAAAGAGGGCAACGAGATCATGATGGGTGCCCAGCTGATCGTTCGTGAGAGCCAGGTGGCTGTCATGGTCAACGAAGGCCAGCTGGCCGACGTCTTCGGCCCGGGCCGCTACACCCTTTCCACCCAGAACATGCCCATCCTGACCATGCTCAAGAGCTGGAAATACGGCTTCAATTCCCCCTTCAAGGCGGAAGTCTATTTCGTCAACACCAAGCAGTTCCTCAACCAGCGCTGGGGGACCAGCAATCCCGTGATGATGCGGGACAACGAATTCGGCATGGTCCGTCTGCGCGCTCACGGCATCTATTCCTTCTCCGTGAGTGACCCGGTGGTGTTCCTCAAGCAGGTATTCGGCACCAACGCCTACTTTACCGTGAGCGGCGTGACCGAGCATCTCAAGCGCACCATCGCCTCCAGCCTGAGCGATATCGTGGCTCAGAGCAAGATCCCCGCGCTGGACCTGGCCGCCAATTACGACGAACTGGGCCAGTATGCCCTGGGCGTTCTCAACCCGAAATTCATGCCCCTGGGCCTGAAGATGGATTCCTTCGTCATCGAAAACATCTCCCTGCCCGAGGAAGTGGAAAAGGCGATGGACCGCCGCACTTCCATGGGCGTGGTGGGTGACCTCAACAAGTACACCCAGTACCAGGCCGCCGAAGCGATCCGTGACGCCGCCCAGAACCAGAACGGCGCTGCCGGACTGGGCGCCGGTTTCGGCGCTGCCGCGGTGTTCAGCCAGGCCATGCAGCAGAGCACTCAGGCGCCTGCCTCCCCCGCTCCCGCTCCCG
>CADCQZ010000285.1 GCA_902803675.1 uncultured Eubacteriales bacterium | reverse complement strand
GTCATACTTGTCCGCCAGGAAGTCGTCGTAGCTGCCCGGGATCTTGATGAAGCAGTCCAGGTGCAGGCCGTGGATGGGATAGGGCTGCCGGGGGAATGGCTTTACGGGGGTGGGCTGGAGCCCGAAGGAAAAGCCGATGGGCAGATAGGCGTCGCTGCCCTCTGAGAAGGGCTCCTTCCATGCCGCGGGATGGCGGTCCGTCAGGCGGACCCGGAGGACCGTGCGGTCCTCCTCGTGGATGATCTCCAGCACTCTCCGGGGATCCTCCGGCTGCCAGTTCATGCTGCTCTCGGCGAAGAAGCCTAAGCCGCGGTCATCATTCCCCAGCCAGAACAGGGCCTTGAAGGGCAGGGCCATATCCCTGTCCGGCACGGCGCCGCTGGTGAGGGTCCGCGTTTCGGGGATCACGGTGCCGTCATCCAGAAGGATGCCGCTGTTGGGATACATGCTGTACAGCCCGGCGCATTCCTTTTTGAGCGGGATCTCCAGCCACAGCCGGTCCAGCCTGTATCGATACGGCTCGACGGCCTTGAGGCCGAAGGCCTGGGCCACGGTCTTTCCGCGGGGCATCACCCTCAGATCGATCGTGACGCAGCCGTCATACTCCACGGTGACCACGCTGTCCACGATAAAGCGCGGGCTGGCCTTGGCACCGCAGAGCACCGCGTGATCGTCGCCGCGGCTGTGGATGAAGCAGGCGCTCTCATTGGCATCGTAGTTATCGTCCCATATGATGGGCACGCCGTCTTCAAGGCCCGTCAGGCGCACGGGCCCGGCGAGGATCTCCCTCCCGGCGGCCGTGATGGAAACGGGCAGGGAATCGGGACCGAAAACGATGTCCCGTCCCAGGACGCTGACACGGTGGTCCATGCCCTCGGGCCTGGTCACTACGGGCAGGAAGGGCGGCGGGATGTGCATGTCATCTCCTCCTTATAAATGGACTTGTACGTTCGTTCCGCTCCGGGAAGCTTCATGCCCATATTATATCCATGCGCGCTTTATCCGGTCAAGCGAAAAGCCGCGCGGTCTCCCGCGCGGCTGGGTGGTCCCGTAAAAAGGGATCACGGTTTATTTTTTGATCTGGGCCAGAGCGTCGTTCACGGCCGCGATCAGGGCTTCGGACGTCTTGGTGGCGCCGGATACGGCGTCCACCTGGGTGGAGTTGGCCGCGATGATGGCGTCGGGGATGGTGCTGAAGGCCGGGTCGCTGATGCCGGCGGTCTCATTATGGCTGAGCACCTCGATCTTGGCGATCTTGTCCCCGTCCATAGTGACCTTCACCTTGATCTCGCCGCCGATCTCGCTGACGGCGGTGCCGATGTACTCGTTCTCGGCCAAGGCATCGTCCGCAGGGGCGGGCTCTTCCACGGGTTCCGGCTCCTCATAGCCGTAGAGCACGTTCAAAAGGGTGATGGTCTTCACGGCCACCTCGGCGGTCACGGCCGCGCAGCGGGCCTTGCGCTCGGGATCGGCCATCTTGTAGCCGGTGGCGGCCATGTAGGTCCCCACGGAATCCACGCAGTTCACGGAGTGGGCCACCGTGGTGATGGACTCGAATTCCGGCTGGTAGGAGGGAAATTCATGCTCGCGGTACCAGTCGAACAGGTCGTTGCGCACAGCGGCGGCGTCCGCGGGCTCGCAGACCAGGCCCACGAAGGTGAGGGCGCCGGCCAGGGAGCCGCACAGGGTGCCGGTGCCGTAGCCGCCGGCCATCAGGGAGCAGGCCTTGCCGGGGATCAGCTCATTGTAGGGATAGCCGGTCACATCGGTCATCACGTCGATGATGCCGCCGAAGCAGCCGCCGCCGCAGCCGCCGTACTGGTAGAACATCTCATAGCAGTGCTTGAGCAGGGTTTCCTTGTCCAGGGGCACATATTTCCAGGGCCATACGGGAGCCTTGGCTTCTTCGGCAGAAGCGGCCAGGGGCAGGCTGGAAACGGCCACGGCGCCCAGGGCGGCTTTGCCGGCGGCGCGCAGGAAATCACGGCGGTTCATATTCTCGATCTTTTTCATGGAAAGGGCCTCCTTAAAGTGTTTTCTGATACAGGCATTGTAAGGGCCCGGCCGCGGCAGCGTCAATAATGCAACTGAAATTATGAGCAGCTAATTAATTCGGTAGTATTGAAGAGTTCTTTGTGTTTTGCCGCTGCTCTGGTATAATGAGGGCATCCTGTTCCGGTGGAGGAGGATCGGCATGGTTTACCAGAAGAAATTAGTGGATAAGATCCGCTGCCCGTTCGAGTACGGGCTGGAAGTGCTGGGCGGGAAATGGAAGTCCCGGGTGCTCTGCTTGCTGTCCAACTGTGGGCCGATGCGGTTCCGGGACCTCAAACAGGAGATGGACAATATCAGCGACGGGGTCCTGTCGGCGGCGCTGAGCGATCTGATGCGGGAGGGGATCATCAGCCGGGAAGCCTTCAACGAGGTGCCTCCCCGGGTGGAGTACCGCATCACCCCCAAAGGGCAGAGCGTGATGCCCGTTTTGAGGAGCATCTGCCTGTGGTCGAACGCCGTGGGCGCCGTGACGGGGGAGGATCTGCTCCGTCCCTGCAGGCAGTGCGCTCACCGTCTGGAAGGTCTGACCGGGGAGGGGGATGTCACGTCTCCAGAAAGCGGCGGATCTCGCTGAGCCGCGCCTCGCCCTGGGCGCGTCCCGTGAGGTAAGCCCTTTCAAGGGCTTTCGGATCCCGCTCTACTCGGCGGATCCTGAGATCCTTCGGGGGGCGGATCACCAGGGCCCGGCCCTCCAGCGCGTCGATCTCGTCCATCTGGCGGTTGTACATGATATGCCTGCTCTCCATCGCCCTTTTCAGGCCTTCTTCCCGGAACCACGGCCTGAAAAGAGACAGGAGCGGGCTCTTTTTTTTGCGGTAGCCCCGGGGCCGGGTCAGCACGATCACCTGTTTTGAATACCCCAGATCGGTCATATGGCCGTACGGGACCGCGCAGGCGATGCCGCCGTCCAGATACTCACTGCTTCCGATCCTGACCGGGCGGGACACAAGGGGCATGGAGGCGGAGGCTCTCATCCAGAGCATGTCCTCTTGCCCGCCGTCGGCGCACGCGTGGAACTCGGCAGCGCCGGTCAGGATGTTCGTCGCGCCCACATGGAACGCCATGGGATCAAGCCTGAAGGCCTTCCGGTCGAAGGGGTCCAGTTCATCCGGCAGCTCCCGGTAGCAGAAGTCCGCCCCGTACAGGTCCCCGGTCATGATCAGGGACCGGAGGCTGCAGTAGCGCGGATCCCGGCAGTATCTCCTGTTGTAGCGGAACGCGCGGCCGATCTGTCGGGACTTGAAGTTGCAGCCGAACACGGCTCCCGCGGAGATGCCGGCGGCGCCGTCGAATGTGACGCAGTGCTCCATCAGCACGTCCAGGACGCCGCATGTGAACATGCCCCGCATGGCGCCTCCTTCCAGAATGAGCGCTGTTTTCATTTCAGATCCTCCGGTCCTGTCAAAACCGATCGGCCGGGCCGCTCCGTCATGGGAGGGGCCTTTCGGGCCGCCGGGTTCGTTTGGTGATTATACCAGACGGGATGACTGTTTTCAATGAGCGGCAGGGAACGAAAAAAAGAGACGATCTGTCATAGTATAAATACTGTTCCCGGGCCCCGGCGGCTTGCCGTTGAGCGAGATACGGAGTATACTTGACGATATCCTGACAGAAAGGAAAACCGCTATGACGCAAAAGATCCTGGAACTGCTCCCAATACTCATCTTCGATACGGATTTGAGCCTCGTGAACATCATCACGCAGACCCTGTTCATCGCCGGTCTGTGGCAGATCTTCCGCAAATGCGGCGTCAAGCCCTGGTGGTCGCTCGTTCCCCTGTTCAAGTTCTACAAACTGTCCACATGCGCCGACAGGGAGCCGGAGGGCAGGACACTGTTCGTGGTCGAGGCCATTTCCGATGTGTGCCTGATCACCACGTATTTTGTGGATCCGGATTCCAACTTCGCGCTGTTCCTGGCTATCTTCAGCCTGCTGAACGCGATGGTCGTGTTCATCTATACGGTGAGGGTGTATCTGGGCCTGATCGAGGTCTTCGGCAGGAAGAGGGGCTGGATCATCCTGTGGATGGTCATCCCGAGCGTGCCGGCCACATTGTGGGGCTGGCTGAAAGAATTCCAGCCCGGATGGACGGTCAGTCAGGCCGATACCACGGCGGCGGACACGGTGTCCGGGACCAGGGCGGTGGTCATGGATCAGGGCCTCACCGTGAACCTGGAGGACCGGACGGTGACCGAGATGCTCCAGCGGAAGGTGCTGCTCAAGGATATCCACATGTACATTAAGCCGGGGCACATGGTGCTGCTCCTGGGCGGCTCCGGCGCCGGCAAGACCACCTTCCTCAACGCCGTGAACGGGTACGAGAAAGCCCACGCGGAGGTCACGCTCAACGGCCGGAATATGTATAAGAACTATAAGGAGATGCAGTACGACATCGGGTTCGTGCCCCAGCAGGACCTGATGCGCGGTTCCGACAGCGTGTTCCGCACGCTGATGGACGCGGCCTCCCTGCGCCTCCCCAAGAACATGTTCCGGGATAAGCGCAAGGAGCGGGTCGAGGAGGTGATGGGCGTCTTCGGCCTGACGCCCGTCAGGAACAACCTGGTGACCAAACTGTCCGGCGGCCAGCGCAAGCGGCTGTCCATCGCGATGGAATTCATCTCCAATCCGTCCCTTTTCATCCTGGACGAGCCGGACTCCGGGCTCGACGGCGTCATGGCGCGGGAACTGTTCCAGCAGCTGCGCGCGATCGCCGATCAGGGCAGGATCATCATCGTGATCACCCACACGCCGGACCGGGTGATCGACCTGTTCGACGACGTGATCGTCCTGGCCAAGGACGCGAAGCGCACGGGGCGCCTGGCGTTCTTCGGCCCGATCGGGGAGGCCAGAGAGTTCTTCGGCAAACACAGCATGGAGGAGATCGTCAAGTGTGTCAACCGCCAGGAAGAGGGCGGCGAAGGCCGGGCGGACGAGTTCATCCTCAAGTATACGGAGGTGCAGCATGGCTGAAATGAATCAGGCAAAGCCGGCGCGCGTCAGGCGCGTCCGTCACAGGGGTCGTGAAAGCCAGGTGCTGATCTATCTGGGCAAGCAGCTTCGGTTCTTCATCAACCAGAGCGACTGGAAAGTGCTGCCTATGGCCGCCATCATCGCGGCCCTGGTCTCCATGGTGATCAGGAATAAGATCTTCGTCACGATGGAAGGCGATCTGCTGGGGGCCTTTGCCCTGACCTGCGTGTGTATCTGGAACGGCTGCTTCAATTCCATCCAGGCCGTCTGCCGTGAGCGGCCCATCGTGAAGCGGGAACACCGCTCGGGCCTGCACATATCGGCCTATGTCACCGCCCACATGATCTACCAGCTCGCCCTTTGCGCGGCGCAGACGGGCCTGACGCTGTACGTGCTCCAGACCATGGGGGTGGTGTTCCCCGAAAAGGGCATCATGACGCGCTATATGCTGGTGGATCTGGCCATCTCCATGCTGCTGATCACCTATGCGTCGGATATGCTCAGCCTGTTCCTGTCCAGCATTTCCCACACCACCACCGGCGCCATGACCCTCATGCCCTTCGTGCTGATCTTCCAGCTGGTGTTTTCCGGCGGCCTCATCCCGCTGCCGGAGTGGAGCCAGGCTCTGTCCGATTACACCATCTCCAGCTACGGCATCCGGGTGCTGGCGTCCCAGGCGGGATACAATGATCTGCCCATGGTGACGGGCTGGGAGACTCTGGAAAAGATGAGGAACAACGAGATAGGCGGCACCGTCACCCTGGGGGATATCCTGGATATCCTGGACAGCCCCGCGGTGGCCAGGCGCCGGGATACCGAGGTGATGAAGAGCTTCACGGTGGGCGAGGCGGCCGATATCCTCAGTGAGGCGGAGGAGAGCCTGCACCTGAGGGACAAGGAACTGTTCTATCCCATGACCGTGGGAGAACTGATGGATATCCTCCTGGAGCAGAAAGCCCTGGACGTGCTCTGGGATAAACCGCTCGCGGAGGGCGAGGACGGCACCGCCGTCACTGTCCGGGACGCCGTCACCCGATTCCGCGGCGACAAGGACGCGCAGGCGCTGACGGATCTTGTCATCGACAAGACCATCACCCTGGGTCAGGTACTGGATGCCCTGCACGTGGCGGACGCCGCGGAATTGTTCAGCGACACGAAGATCAACGAAGCCGTCACCCTGGGGGACATCATCGATTTCGCGGACAGCAACGCCGCGCTCCAGGCACAGCGGGACCGTGAGTTCACCTTCAAGACCACCGTCGGCGAGATCTTCGAGCTCTTCGGTGAGGAGAACGTGAAGGATATCGTGGAGCGCAGGACCGCCGCGGCGGCCTATAAGCCGGAGTACGCCAGCACGGAGGAGAACATCGTCGGCAACTGGACGATGATCGGCGTGTTCGTGATCGTGTTCGCCGTCCTGGCGACCATCGCCCTGGAATTGATCGACCGGGACAAGAGGTAACGGATTTGGATACGTTCAACTGGTGCTTTATCGGCACGGGGACCCTCGCTGAAAAAGTGGCAAAACAGCTCAGGGCGAGCGGACGGCACAGGATCGTCAGCTGCTATTCCCGCTCAAAGGACGGGCGTGAGAGATTCGCCCGGCAGTTTGGCGCGGCAGCATGCTCATCCGCCGAGGAAGCCATTTCGGCACGGGATGTGGACGCGGTGTACGTGGTCACGCCCCACAATGCCCATTACCGCTGCGCGAAAACGGCGCTGGAACTGGGAAGACCGGTGCTCTGCGAGAAAGCCTTTACGGTCACGGCCGCCGAAGCGGAAGAGCTCATCGATCTGGCCCGCGAAAAAGGGATCTACCTGTGCGAGGCCATGTGGACCTGGTTCTCCGAGGGTGCCCGGATGGCCCGGGAATGGGTGCTGGAGGACAGGATCGGCCGCATCCGGTCCGCCCGGTTCAATTACCACGCCAACGTGACCGGCTACGCGCCCCGGGTGACCGATCCCAAAAAGGCCGGCGGCGCGCTGCTGGATGTGACCGTGTATCCGATCACCTATGCCTACCGGCTGTGGGGCATGCCCGTGAAAGTGGAGAGCAGGGCCCGCCTTAAGAACGGGATCGACCTGACGGATGACATCGCCCTCACCTTTGAGAACGGCCTCATGGCGCAGATCAGCGCGTCGATCATCGACAGCAAAGGGTTTGAGATCATGCGCCTTGAAGGGGAGCGGGGCAGGATCACGGCTCCCTTTTACCACTGTGTCAGTTTCCTCACCCTGAGGGACTTTCGCGGCCGGGGCGAGGTGTTCAGGAGCCGGACCATCGTCAACACCTACCTGGAGGAGTTCGATATCGTGGCGGACGAGATCAGGCGCGGCCTTAAAGAGAGCGAATATGTGCCCCTGCGCTGCACCCTGGACGTGATGCGCATCCTGGACACGGTCCGGTCCCAGATCGGCCTTGAATACGACGACCTCGAACAATGAACAACTCCTGCTGAACCATAACAAAGCGGCGCGCCTTGTGGCGCGCCGCTTTGATCGTTGAAGGACGGGGCATCAGGTGAGGATCTTCAGCTGCTCCCTGACGTCACCGCCGGCGAAGGTGATGAATTCCCTGACGGTGCAGCGCACCTCATCACCGGTCCTGAACTCACGGTTGGCGAAGCCGTCCGCGATGGCGCGCACCACGGCGCTGCCCACCCTGATCCTCAGATCGGTGGTGTCGCCCAGGTAGTACATCCTTTCCACCGTGCCCCGGATGCCGCCTTCCTCATGGCTCACGCGGATGTTCTCCGGGCGGATGGCCGCCACGACCGGGCCGTCTTTCGTGTTTTCGGGGGCCTGCAGGTCCGTGCCCCAGCCATTAAGGCGGATGACGCCGTCTTTGGCTTCCCCTTCATAGAAGGCCACCTTGCCCAGGAAGTCCGCCACGAAGGGATTGGCGGGCCGGTTGTAGATCTCGTCCGGTGTGCCGGACTGCTGGACCACGCCGTTGTTGATCAGGAAGATGCGGTCGCTCATGGCCATGGCTTCGGTCTGGTCGTGGGTCACGTACACCACGGTGATGCCAAGGGCCTTGGTGATGTCCTTGATCTCAAAGCGCATGCTTTCCCGGAGCTTCGCGTCCAGGTTGGACAGCGGCTCGTCCAGCAGCAGCAGCTTCGGCTCGGCCAAAAGGGCCCGGGCCAGGGCGACGCGCTGCTGCTGCCCGCCGGAGAGCTGGCTGGGAAGCCGGTCCGCGTACTGGCTCAGATGCACCACTTCCAGGATGTGGGCGACCCGCCGGGCGATATCCGCTTTGTTCACGTGCCGGATCTGAAGGGGATAGGCCACGTTGTCGAACACCGTCATGTGGGGCCATACGGCGTAGGACTGGAACACCATGCCGATATCCCGCTTTTCAGGCGGCAGGAAGGTCTTCCCGCCGGACACCAGCTTGTCGTCGATCCAGATCTCGCCGGTGGTGGGGGTCTCAAAACCCGCGATCATCCGGAGCATCGTGGTCTTCCCGCAGCCGGAGGGGCCCAGAAGGGTCACGAATTCCCCGTCCCGGAACACGTCGTTGAATTCCCGGAGCACGGTCACGCTCCCATAGCTCTTGGTCAGGTTTTTGATGGTAACGACGGCCATTTTGCCCTCCTCAGATGGAGAATTCGCCCTTGGTGAGGCGGTTCAGCACGAAATTGAAGATCACGACGAACAACAGGATGCCGCAGGCCATGGCGCAGGCCTGGGGCTGGGAGGTGAAGGTCCAGTACTGGTAGAGCTGGAAACCGATGGTCTTGGTCTCCGTGGAGTACAGAAGGGTGGTCATGCTCAGCTCATAGAAGCTGGGGATGAAGATCAGGAACCAGCCGGCGGCGATGGAGGGGAAGATCAGGGGCCCGGTCACCCGCAGCATGGTCCGAAGCCAGCCGGCGCCGGATATCTGGGAGCTCTCCTCCAGGCTCACGTGGATCTGGGACATGGCGGCGGACACCGTGCGCATGCCCATCATCAGGTACTTGATCAGGTAGGCCACCACCAGGATGGCGGCGGTGTTGTAGATGTCCACGCCGAACTGCCCGCGCATGGTCATGATCAGGCCCAGGGCGATGACCACCGAGGGCGTGCCGGAGCCGAGAGTGATCATGAAGTCCGGCATCTTCCGGCCGCGGATCCTCGTTCGCTGCATCAGGTAGCTGCTGGTGCAGGCGATGATGATGCCGATGGTCGCCGCCGCCACGCCGAAGATCACGGAGTTTTTAAGGCACATCAGCGTCTCATCCCTTAAAAGGGACTGCCACTGGCTCAGGGTGAAATTCCCCTCGGCCCACAGGGCTTTGCCCACATCCGTTTTAAAGGAGGTGGTCAGGATGGTGGCGAAGGGCACGGCCACCGCGATGACCGCGAAGAGGGAGACGGCCACGGTCATGGGCACGCGCCATTTCCTCAGGTCCACCCGGGCGGGCCGGGTGGATTTCCCGGACACGGTGATGTACTGGCGCTTGGCGATGATCCCGTCGGATATGTACAGTACGATCAGGGCGATCACGATCAGGAACACCGCCAGGCCCGTGGCGTCGTCGATGCCCTGGACGCCCAGGCCGTAATAGTCGATGATGCGGGTGGTGACGGTGTGCACGTTCCCCGGAGCGCCGATGATGGACGGGATCCCGTAGCAGCTGGCGGCGCAGATGAACACCAGCAGCGCCCCGGCGATCAG
>CADCQZ010000284.1 GCA_902803675.1 uncultured Eubacteriales bacterium | reverse complement strand
CAGACATGAACGCCTTCCCCACCGGGGAAGGTCCCGCCTCTTCAGGTGCGGGATGAGGTCAATGAAAGACCATATCGCATTTCTTCATCAGCCCGCCAGGGCGACTTCATTGCGAAGCTTCGCTCCGCCCCTGCTCCGCCAGCATGCCCGTGAGCTTCGGCACGTTGAACCGCTTCATGAACAGGTCGCACTTGCACAGGAAGGAATAATAGATGTGCCTCCCCTGCCCTGAAAGGGACTCATAATTGCCCTGGCCTTTGGCCAGCACCACATCCGCCCCGTCCAGAGCGGCCCGGGACTCCTCCGGCAGCATCGTATACACCGTGCCGGCCACGGCGGCGCCGTTGGTCAGGATCTTCGCGATCCGGTCCATCCCCGTGTATGCCGCGTCGGCCGCCGTCACGTCGTTGAGCACTTCCCCGCCCCGCACCATCACTTGAAGATCCAGACGCGGGAAGCGCTTTTTGAGCTGCTCCAGGAACATTTTGTCCAGCACGATCTCCCCGCAGTTGTCCGCGATCAGCAGGAAGGTCTTCCCCGCCCCGCAGTCCCGCATCAGGTGATCGTAGATCTCCTCCTCGCTCTCCCGCAGGGCGGCGCCCTCAAACAGGCCGAAGAAGGTGCTCTCGTCCACCGTGTCCATGGCGCCGTAATCGATATAATTGCCCACCCGGGCGTACAGCAGCGCCGTTTTTGCAGGATCGGCGCTCTTTTCGATCCTTTCCCGGAAGCGCGGCTCCATCTCCAGCATCTGATCATTGTACCGGCGCTTCACGGCGGCGTACCCGTCCCCCTTCCCGAAGCGCCGGGCATAGGCCTGATCGAACCGGTAGACCAGGAGGGGCGACACGTCATCCTCGCTCCTTTGATCGATGATCTTACGGACCTCTTTCAAATATTCCTCGTCCGGGCAGCGATTCTTCTGCCGGTCATACAGGCATTTGGCGCAGCTCTCCGGGATACGCATGGGCCCCTCATCCCCTTTCCGTCCGTATTTTAATGGATGCGGGGGTGCCGGTCAAGCGGTGCGCGATCGATCGGCGCTGACTTGTGCCGCCGCGGCGGATGAAGCGATACCAAAGGCGGTATCTTTCTCCCGAAAGCTCTTTATCCTTGACCGCGTCTGCCCATCAAAAAGGCTCCCCCGAAGGGGAGCCGGATGAAACGCGTGATCGTATCCGGATATCTTATTTGATCGTGAACGTCTTGGTGAGGGTGCCCTTGAAGTTCCCCTTACCCTTGATGATCACGGTGGCCGTGCCCTTCTCCACGTTGTTTTTGTAGGTCACGGTGAAATCCGTGCCTTTTGTCAGGGTCACGGTCTTGCCGTTCACCTTCGCCTTCACGGTCACGTCGGGCTTCAGGGCCTTGCCGGTATACGCGGCTTTCGTATATGCCAGCTTCGCCGAATACAGGCTCACTTTGGTGATGGTGAAGGTCTTTTTGATGGTACCCTTGAAGAAGCCCGTGCCGGTCACGGTCACGGTGGCGGTGCCCGCCTTCACGTTGTTCTTGTAAGTGACGGTGTACTGGCCCTTTTTGAGGGTCACGGTCTCGGTGCCCGCCTTGGCCTTCACGGTCAACACCGGCTCGATGGCCTTGCCGGTGTAGGGATAGGAGGTCTTTTTCAGCGTCACGGTCTTGATGGCCACCCGGGACGCCGTCATGTTGATCGTGAAGCTGGCCTTGAACCCGCCGCCGCAGTCGTAGGTATAGGTCACTTTGCCGGGGGCGGTCTTGCTCAGCACATTCCCCTTGAGGGTCCCGCCGCTCACCTTGCTCATTTTCGCGGGCGAGAGCCTGAGGGTGGTCACGTCCAGCCGGCCGCCCTTCACCGCCGCCTTGCGCACATTGCCCTTGCAGGTGAACTTGGACAAATTCGTGTTGCCGCTCAGATCGAGCCCCGAAAGCTGGTTGTTGCTCACGTTCAGGGTCCTGAGCGCAGTGAAAGCGGCGATGCCCGTCAGGTCCTTGACGGTGCCCAGTTTGGACAGGTCGATCTTCGTGACCGCGGCGACTTCGCTCTCCCGGAGCACGCCGTCCTTGTTCTTGTCGATATTCGCCGTGATATACGCGCGGAAGGCCTTGTCCGGGAAGGCCGCGGCGTTGACGGTGAACAGGACGGGGTCCTTCTCCCTGAAGGTGAGCCCGTACAGCCCCGCGTACTGCTCCGCGTAACTGCCCGTTTCGCCCAGGATGGTCAACTGCCCGGCGAAGGCTTTGGGGTTCCACTCGATCTTCGTCACGCTGGCGGGGATCGTGAGCTCCGTGAGGGCGTCACAGCCGTCGAAGGCGGAGCCGCCGATCATCGTGACGCCGTCCAGGATCACGCACTTCGTCATCCGGATGCAGTCGGCGAATGCGCAGGCGGGCACGGTGCCCACGCCCCCGGGGATCGTGGCGGAACGGATATTCGCGCACTCCTTGAAGGCGTAGTCCCCCAGGCCGGTCAGCCCCGAGGGCAGATCGGCCTCCAGGAGCGAATAGCACCCCTGAAAGGCGTGTGAGCCGATCGACTGAAGGCCCGAAGGCAGGTGCAGATTGATCAGCACCGCGCACCCGGAGAACGCGTACCAATCGATGGTCTTCACGTTTTTCGGCACAGTGATCCCGGTCAGGGCGCTGCAGCCCGAGAAAGTGCCGAACCCGATGGAGGTCAGGGTGGACGGGAGGGTGACCGACTTCAGGTTTTCGCAGTTATCGAAGGCGTAGTCACCGATCGCCTTCACGCCCTCGCCCACAGTGACCGTCGTCAGGGCGGTGCAGTAACCGAAGGCGGACTCCCCCATCGAGGTGACGGTGCCGGGGATCTTTAGTTCGGTCAGGGCGTCACACCCGGTGAACGCAGACTCGCCGATCGCGGTGATGCCTTCCCCGAGCGTGACTGTCTTGAGCTGATGCAGCCTGGGGAACGCTTCCTCACCGATGGACTTCACATTGCCGGGGATGGTGATGCTCTCCAGGGAATCGCACACATCAAAAGCCCGCGTCCCGATGGACGTGATCCCCTTTCCCAGTGTCAGGGTCTTCAGGGACTTGCAGCCCTGAAAGGCGTAGCGCGGGATCGCCGTGAGGGTATCCGGCAGGGTCACCGTGGTCAGGTTCTCGCTCCAGCAGAACGCGCCGTCCCCGACGGTGACCGCGCCCCTGATGGTCAGGGTCACCAGCTGATGGCAGTTGTGGAACGCGCCTTCGCCGATGATCTTCACACTTTCGGGCACCGTCACGTTCGTCACGGGCTTATCGTCGAACACGAATCCCCCGATCTGAGTGACCGTGTCCGGGATCACCACCACGCCGCCCGCGCCGTTGTACCGGGTCAGCACGCCGTCCTCGATCACGAATTCTTCCCCGTCCGCCAGGGCGAGCCCCGCGCAGGCGATGAGGAGCAGGATAAGGAGCACCGACAGGATCTTTTTCATGCCACACACCTCTCTTCGCTGTCTTATTTATTTGATCGTCCCGCGTCATATGTCTTGTGGCTGCATCATATCACTGTCCTTAAAAAGTGTCAAATCATGGTATCCCGGCGGTCGACACGCGCGGCCCAAAGTGATAGTATGACAGATGCCCGGACAGGGCAGCGAAGGAGGATATCCCGCCATGACGATCGAGTATGACGCGGTGCTCCATGAGGAGGAGGACGGCGGCGCCTGGGTGGCTTTCCCCAAAGATCTGCGGAAGGAATACGGCGTGGGCCGCATGAAGGTCCATGCCGAGTTCGACGGCGTGCCCTATGACGGCAGCGTGGTCAACATGGGCCTCAAAAACCCGGACGGGTCCATCCTGTACGTGATCGGCGTCACCAAAGCCATCCGCCGGGCCATGGGCAAGCGTTCCGGTGATATCATCCGCGTGCGCATCGCCCCGCGGTGACTTCCGCGGGAAATTCCCGTGCCGGCGGCGCCGGTATGTGGTATACTGGTGAGCGGTACCCGTCCCCATAAAAAAAGAGCCCTTTTTAAAGGGAGCGTCACGTCATGAATGCTAAACTGTCCCCGATGGGAAGGCGCATCCTGTGCGGCATCGTGCTTTCCTACACCCTGGCCTATTTCAACCGCCTGAACCTCTCGGCAGCCCTGAGCGGCATCATCACGGATCTTCATATCACCCCCTCCGCGGCGGGCCTGATGCAGACCTGCTTTGCCGTGGTGTATGCCTGCGGCCAGATGGTGAGCGGCCTCATCGCCGACCGGGCCCACCCCAGGCGCATGGCTCTCACGGGGCTCTCCGGATCGGTGGTGTGCAATATCCTTCTGGGGGCCATCGGCAGATACGAGGCGCTGCTCGCGCTGTGCGCCCTCAACGGCGCCTTCCAGTCCATGATGTGGACGCCCCTGGTGTGCCTGATCTCCGCCAATTACCGCGAGGGGAAGGAGCAGCTGCGGGCGCATTTCTGGCTGAGCCTCACCCTGGCCGTGGGGCATTTCGGCGCCTGGGGGCTGACGGGCCTGGCCTGCCAGTGGATCGGCTGGCGCTGGGGCTTCATCCTGCCGGCGCTGATCACCCTGCCCCTGCTGCCCGTGATCTTCATCCTGATGAAACCGGCCAAAGCCCGGTACGGCACAAAGAACGCCAACGGGAAAACCGCCGGCCTGCCCCTTAGGGACGCGCTGAGGATCATGATCCGCACGGGCTTCCCCTGCCTGGCGGTCTCCTCCGTGTTTTACGGATTCATCAAGGACGGGGTGGTCACCTGGACGCCCACCATGCTCTATGCCGCCGGGAATGGGAACTCCGCCCTGGCCGCCGCGTTCTCGCTGGTGGTACCCGTATTGAACCTGGCCGGTATCCTGGCGGGATACTGGCTCCGGAGCCGCAGCCGGCAGGGCACCCGCCACGTGGCCGCCCGCCTGATGCCCTTCATCGGCCTGACCTGCGTGCCGCTGCTGTTCACGCGCCCCCTGGCCCTGAGCGCCCTGTGCCTGGGGCTGGCCTGCGCCGGGGCCTACGGCATCAATCCTCTCTTCAGCAGCCTGATGCCCATGGAGTATGACCGGGCGGGATGCGTGGGCCTGGCCGCCGGCCTCATCGACAGCCTGATCTATGTGGGCGCGGCCCTGTCCGGCTTCGTGGGAGGCACCCTGTACGAGAGCTTCGCCGCCCCGGGGCTGTACATCACCTGGATCGCCCTGTCGATCATGTCGGCGGCGTTCATGCTGGCCGCGGCGAAAGCGCCAAAGGCGCAATGAAGACGCTGCGCTAATGAAGGAATTGAATGGTCATCATTGACCTTGCGGCATATACCCCCGCGCGGAATACGTCATTTTCGGAAAAATCTTTCGAATAGTATTGCTTAATATGATATTATGATCACCACGCTCAAAACAACGAATTCCTGATATACAAGGAGGACATCCCATGGCGAAAGATCTCAGGCCCATCGAATTGGAAGACATCGCGCTCTACCGCATCCCCTCCCGCCTGCTCTACAGCCCCGGCGGGAAATACCTGGCCTTCGAGGTGACGAAGGCGGACCTGGAAAAGAACGAGTACCGTACGGACGTGTACATCGCGCAAAACGGGGAGGCCCGGCAGGTCACCTTCTCCATGGACGCGAACATCGTGCTGTGGGACGACGAGGACACCCTGATCATCCGCCGCGCCACAAAGGACGCGGTCCCGGGCACCACGGAGCTGTTCAGGCTGAGCATGACCGGCGGCGAGGCCCGGCCCTTCATCACCCTGCCCTTCGGCCTGCGGGACATGAAAAAGCTGCCGGAGGGCTATATCGCGCTGGGCGGCATCCTCAGGGACGACCCGGACGCCTACCTGGACACGAAGGAGCGGCGCAAGGAGAAGGCGGATAAGCTCAAAGAGGAAGAGGACTACCACGTGGTGGACGAGGTGCCCTACTGGTTCAATGGCGCGGGCTATATCAACGGCCGCCGCTCCGCCCTGTTCCTGGTGAAGGAGCTGGACGGCGAGGCCAAATGCAAACGGCTGACGGCCCCCGCCTTCAACACGGACAGCTTCTGCGTGGACGGCGGCACGGTGTACTACGCCGGATCCGTCAAAAAGGAGAGGGAGAGCCTGTACAACCGCCTCTACGCCTATGACACCGCCGCCGGGAAGACCGCGACCCTCTGGGGCAAGGACGGTTACTCCTTCGGCGGGCTGTTCACCCTGGACGGAAAGCTCTACGCCCAGGTCAGCGACATGAAGACCTACGGCGTCAACCAGACCGCGGACATCTGCACCGTAACGAAAAACAGCGTCACGAAAGTGTTCGTGCCCCCGGTG
>CADCQZ010000283.1 GCA_902803675.1 uncultured Eubacteriales bacterium | reverse complement strand
CGAGCCTCAAGGATCAGCGCGGCCGGGAATACGTGTCCGGTCCCTTCAACGCCCTCAGGCTGTTCCGGGACGTGCCCGGGAACTACGACGCCTGGGACATCCTGCCCACCTACCGGGAGGTGGAGCTGCCTTATGAGATCTCCGAGAGCGTGCGGGAAACTTTCCGGGACGGGGAGACTGCCGAGATCACCTGCGTTCTCAAGACGCAAAAGAGCCGCGTCAGGAGGACATTGAGGTTCTTCCGGGGCTTTGGGCACATCGAGTGCGAATACCATGTTTCCTGGCATGAGGACCACGTGCTCATGAAGGCGGAATTTTCGTGCGCGGTGCGCGCGCCCTATGCCCTCACGGATACCTCCGCGGGCTTCATCGCCCGGGAGACCCACCGGAACACCTCCTGGCAGAAGGCCAGGTATGAGGTGTGCCAGCACAAGTGGTGCGACCTGAGCGAGACCGGCGGGGGCGTGGCCGTCATCAACGACGGCAAATACGGCGTGGGCCTGTGGGAGGATACGATCTCCCTGAGCCTTTTAAGGGCCACCTGCCGGCCGGATCTCATCTCCGACCGGGGCGAGCACCGCTTCGCTTACCTGATCGTGCCCCATGAGGGGTCGGCTGCCCAGGCGGGCATCGACAAAATGGCCCTGGAGCACAACACGCCCCTCCTCCCCGCGGACCTGCCCGCCTTTAACGTGCCCGGAGCGGACAAACTGTTCCTGCAGGGCATGAAGCTCTCGGAGGACGGGGAGAGCCTCATCCTGAGGCTCACGGAGCACCTGGGGTGCCGGGGGGAGATCGTCTTCCCCTTCCCGGTGACGGTCACGAACCTCCTGGAGGACGAAGAGCGTGTGACGGACCGGGTGCCCTACGGGCCCTTTGAGATGGTGACGGTGAGCCTGACCAAGGAACAGGCCCGGTCCCTGATCCGGTGAACCGGGGGAGGACGGATATGGAGTTTGAACGGAACTGGCGCGTCATGGTGCTGCATCATTCCCACACGGATATCGGCTACACCCAGCGGCAGGAGCTGATCTGCCGCCATCACGCGGAGTACTTGAAGCAGGCTTTGGAGATCTTAAGCCGGATCGACGCGGGGGAGACGCCGGAGCGGAAGGGCTTTGTCTGGCAGTGCGAGAATTACTGGCAGGTGGAGAATTTCCTTTCGTCCGCCTCCCCGGAGGACCGGGAGGCGCTCGTCAAATACGCCCGGGAGGGCCGCGTCGGCCTGAGCGCTTCCTATCTCAATCTGACGGATCTCATCAACGAGACGGTGCTCCGGGAGCACCTGCTCGCGGCCCGGGACTGGGCGGATAAAAACGGCCTCACCATGCGCAGCGCCATGACGGCGGACGTGAACGGCTATTCCCCGGCCCTGCCGGACGCCCTGGCGGAGGCGGGGGTCAGGTATTTCTACAGCGCCCTGCACACCCACCACGGCATGTATCCGCTGCATGAGAACCCCGCCTTTTTCCGCTGGCGCGGCCCCGGGGGCGGCACGGTGCTCACCTTCGTGGGGGAGCACTACCACTGGGGGCATGTGCTGGGGCTGTGCCCCCACGGCACCTCCTCCTTCATGCTGGATGACGACCTGTACCGGGACATCGAGAGCGGAAAACTGTTCTCCACCGATGAAAATACCACCGAAAAAGAGGAACTGGACCTGGCGGTCAGGCGCGTCGGCCGCTGGCTGAAGGGCCTGGAGGATCACGCCTGGCCCCTTAGCTTCGCGCCGGTGTTCGTCAGCGGCATCCTGTCGGACAACTCCCCGCCCTCCGGCCGGGTGGCGGAGCGGGTGAATAAACTGAACGGCCTGTTCGGCGGCCGGGTGACCTTTGAGATGACCACGCTGGACCGGTTCTTTGAGGCGCTGGAGGCGTCCCGGGTCCCCATCCCGGAGTACACCGGGGACTTTACGGACTGGTGGGCCGACGGGGTGGGCTCCACCCCCGAGGCGGTGAAGGTGTACCGGGAGGCGGAGCGCAAAAGGGACCTGGCCGCCCTCATGGATCCGG
>CADCQZ010000282.1 GCA_902803675.1 uncultured Eubacteriales bacterium | reverse complement strand
ATTGGCGCCCCGCTGGGTCAGGGGCTGCCCGCAGGCAGGGCACTTTTCAGGCCTGACGATGGGCTCCTCCCCCGGCTGAGGGCCGCCCGCGCGGCCGAGGATCTCGGGGATCACATCGTTGGACCGGCGGATGAACACCCGGCATCCCAGAGCCAGATCCTTGCGGAGGATATCGCCGTAATTGTTGAGAGTAGCCTTTTCCACGGTGACCCCGGTGAAATCCACGGGATCCACGTGCGCCAGGGGCGTCACCTTTCCGGTACGGCCCAGTTCCCAGGTCACCGAGCGCAGAACGCTGGTCATCTCCTCCGCGGCGAACTTGTAGGCCACGGCCCACCGGGGGAATTTGTCCGTATAGCCCAGGGCGTCCCGGGTGCGCTGGTCCCGCAGCTTGATCACGGCCCCGTCGATCAGGAAATCAAGGGAGGGCCTGCGCGCCTCGATCTCATCCAGGGCCGCGAGCACCTCGTCCCTGCCGGCGCAGTTCTTAAAATACGGGCTGACGGGAAAGCCCTGCTCCCTCAGGAAAGCGATCATGCCGTCCTGATCCGAATAGGGCGGATCCGTGATGGTATTGACCATATAGAAAAACGCGGACAGGTGCCGTGCCGCGGTCACCTTGGGATCCAGATTGCGAAGGCCCCCGGCCGCGGCGTTGCGCGCGTTTTTGAGCGGCACGGCCGCCGAAAGGTTGTATTTTTCCAGTTCCGACAGAAGCATCACGCACTCCCCGTGCACCTCGATCAGCCCTTTGTAGGGGATGGTCAGGGGCACGGAGCGGATGGTGCGCGCCTGGGGCAGCACCGCTTCCCCCGTGGTGCCGTTTCCCCGGGTAGCCGCCTCGACGAGCACGCCGTCCCGATAGGTCAGCACCAGGGTGAGACCGTCGAACTTGTATTCGATGCCGTAGGTGGGCTCCGGCAGGGAACCATCCTCCCGGATCAGCCTGTCCGTGCGGTCGAACCAGGCAGTGAGCTCCTCCCGGGTCTGGGCCTTGTCCAGGCTCCAGAGCCTGCTCAAATGGGTGTGCTCCTCAAAGCCTTCCAGCACCTGCCCGCCGACACGATGGGTGGGGGAATCGGGAAAACTGAAGCCCGTTTCCTGTTCCATCGCCTGCAGACGGGCATCGAGCCCGTCCCACTCGGCATCCGAGATGAGCGGCTCGTCCCTGGTATACTAGGCTTCGGCATAATAATTCAGGTCATCCACCAGTCGGCGCATCTGGGCCTGCTTATCAAACATGGACATCCTCCTTAAGATCAGTCCTCGAGCTTGATGATCGGCGCTGCGGTCAGGGAAAAACGCTTGATCCCGTAAGACGGGAAACTGATGGTGATCACGGGAGCGCTGTCGTCCCCGGTCACCGCCACGACCCGGCCCTCCCCGAAGCTCCGGTGCATCACCCGATCACCCGGGCCGTACATCCCCCTGAGGGCTCTTCCCGCGCCTTCCCTGGCCTTGGAGGGCACGAAGCCCTTGGTGACGCCGGGGATGTTCAGGAGCCCGCCGCCCCCCTGAGGCCGGCTGACGGGAGCCCGGGGATAGGACGGCGCGGACCGCGGCCTCGCCGTCGGCATGGGCCGGGCACTTCTCGCCCGGCTCTCCACCCGCATCAGATCCGGGGATATCTCCCTGATGAAGCGGGACACATCGTGACTGACGACCTGGTTGAACAGCAGACGGGACCGGGCATAGGACAGGAACAGCTTTTTCCGTGCCCGGGTGATGCCCACATAACACAGCCGGCGCTCCTCCTCCACACGGTCGTTGCCATCCTCGAAGGGCCGGATCAGGGGAAAGATCTCCTCCTCCAGGCCGGCGATGAACACCGCGTCGAACTCCAGACCATTCACGGAATGGAGGGTCATCAGCGTCACATACCTGTTGGGATTGGTGCTCTGGTCCAGATCACTGACCAGAGCCACGTTCTCCATGAATTCCGCCAGGCCGGCCTCCGGATGCTGGGTCGTGAAATCCCGCACGGCGGAAAGGAGCTCCAGCAGGTTCTCCTTATGGGCCCGGCCCTCCTCGGTGGTATCCAGGGCGTACTGGGCGATCAGGCCGCTTTTGTCGATCACTTTTTCGGCGAACTGCCTCAAAGGCAGGGTATCCCGCTCCCGGCGCAGGCCGTCCATCATCTCCGCGAAAGCCTTGACGGCGGAATTGGCCCGGCCCGGCAGCGGATCATGATCGAACAGGGCCTCGTACAGGCTGATGTCCCGGTCCCTGGCCGAAGCCTTCAGGGCGTTCACGGTGGTATCACCGATCGCGCGCCGGGGCGTATTGATGATCCGCTCCAGAGACACGTCATCCCGCTGGTTGAGCATCAGGCGCAGGTAGGCCAGAGCGTCCTTGATCTCCTTGCGGTCGTAGAAACGGGTACCGCCGAAGATCCGGTAGGGCACGCCCGCGCGGTTCAGGGCATCTTCCATCACGCGGCTCTGGGCATGCATGCGGTACAGCACGCAGATCTCGCTCATGGGCACGTCCTCACCCGTGAGATCCCGGATCCTGTCCGCGATCCAGACCGCCTCGTCCTTCTCGTCCATGGCGCCGTACACATGGATGGGCTCACCCACGGGCGTGACGGTCCACAGCCGCTTTTCCTTGCGTCCCAGGTTATGGGCGATCACCTGATTGGCGGCCTCCAGGATATTGGAAGTGTTGCGGTAGTTCTGCTCCAGCTTGATGACCCGGGCCTCGGGATAGTCCTTCTCGAAGTCCAGGATGTTGCGGATATCCGCCCCGCGCCAGGCGTAGATGGACTGATCATCGTCCCCCACCACACACAGGTTGTGGTGCGTGAGCGTCAGCAGCCGCACCAGCTGGTACTGGGCCCGGTTGGTATCCTGATATTCGTCCACATGGACGTATTCGAAACGCCGCTGGTAGTAGTCCAGCACCGGGGGATTGTCCACGAAAAGCTGGAGCGTTTTGATGAGCAGATCGTCGAAATCCAGGGCGTTGACCGCCGCCAGACGCTTGTCATAGAGAGTATAGATATCGTGGATCTGCTGAGCGCGGTAGGTCCTCTCTGACTGGGCGAACCATTCATCCGGCGCGAGCAGCTTGTTCTTGGCGTCCGAGATATACCGCTTCAGTTCCCGGGGCGTGAAGACCTTGTCGCCGATGTTCAGGTCCTTGAGGATATCCTTGAGGATCCTGCCGGCGTCCTCCTCGTCATAGATCACGAAATCGCGCGCCCGGCCGATCTTCTCGATATCCCGCCGCAGGATCCTGGCGCAGATGGAATGGAAGGTGCCCATCCACATATCGGCGGTATCCCCCACCAGGCGGTCCACCCGCTCCTGCATCTCTTTGGCCGCCTTGTTGGTGAAAGTGAGGGCCAGGATATGCCACGGCCTGACGCCGTGATCGATCAGGTTGGCGATGCGGTAGGTGATCGTGCGGGTCTTGCCGCTGCCGGCGCCCGCCAGGATCAGCACAGGGCCCTCGAGGGTCTCCGCCGCCAGACGCTGCATGGGATTAAGATCGGTCAGTTCCATGGCACACTCCTTCTCAAGACAGCCGAAGGCCATCTTTCTACATTTACGATTATAACCCAATCGCCGGATATGCGCAAGTTCGGCGCATTCCGTATGGCTATCCGGGCGGATCTGTGATAGAATACCGGCACAGATCCATGGATGAAGAAAGGATACGGACTATGAGCGAAACGAAGACCCGGGAGGAAAAGCGCCGCGAATTGCTGCGCATGATCAAATTTACACTCTTTTCCATTTCTGCGGGACTGGTGGAAGTCCTCAGCTTCACGCTGTTCAACGAAGTGTTCCGCTGGCCCTACTGGCTCGCCTACGGCCTGGCCCTGGTGCTGAGCGTGATCTGGAACTTCACCTTCAACAGGCGCTATACCTTCCAGTCCGCCAAGAACGTGCCCCAGGCCATGGCCATGGTCGCGCTGTACTACGCCGTGTTCACGCCTCTTTCCACCTGGGGCGGCGACGCTCTGGAAAGCAGCGGCTGGAATGAGTATCTGGTACTGGCGCTGAGCATGATCGTCAATTTCGTCACGGAGTTCCTCTACCAGCGCTACGTGATCTACCGGGACAGCCTGGACACCAACGACGTGGCCAAGAAGAAAAACGAGGCGCTCTGACACCGTGTTATCGGAGACGACAAGGACTATGCGGGAGGGATCTTGATTGGAACATAAACTGTATCAGCCCGAAGGCGATCCCGGCCTGTTGAGGGTGCTCCCCTATTCGGTGCAGCAGGTGCTGGCCATGTTCGTGACCAACACGGTGCCCATCGGGATCATATGCGGGGCAGCTTTGCCCGCCATCGGCCAGGCGGAGATCCTCAGCCTGATCCAGGCTGCCATGATCGCGGCCGGCATCGCCACCTTCATCCAGGCCACGCCCCTGTGGAAGATCGGATCCGGCCTGCCGGTGTTCATGGGCCTGAGTTTCACCTTCGTGGTGCCCCTCACCGCCGTGGCGGCCAAATACGGCTACGGCACGGTCATCGGCACGGTGCTCGCCGGCGGGCTGTTCGAAGGGCTGCTGGGACTGACCGTCCGTTACTGGCGCAGGTTGATGGCCCCCATCGTATCCGCCGTGGTGGTCACCGGGATCGGATTATCGCTCCTGTCCACCGCTGCGCGTTCTTTCGGCGGCGGATATGTCGAGGATTTCGGATCCCTGCCCAACATCCTGACCGGCTTCATCACCCTGAGCGCCTGTATCGCGTGGATGGTGCTGGTCAAGGGGCCGAAAAAGAATCTGTCCATCCTTATAGGCCTGGCCGCGGGGTATATCTCGGCCCTGCTCTTCGGCAAGGTGGACTTGAGCGGCATCACATCCGGCGGCTGGTTCGCGCTGCCGCGCCTCATGCCCTACCCGCCCGTGTTCCGCCTGGACGCCATCACGTCCATCTGCATCATCTATCTGGTATCCGCCACCGAGACGCTCGGAGACGCTTCCGCCGTCGCGGGCGGCGTGCTCCACCGGGACCTGACCCGTTCGGAGATGACCGGTGCCCTGACAGTCGACGGTCTCGGGTCCGTGCTCAGCGGCATCCTGGGCGGCACGCCCGTCACCTCCTATTCGGAGAACGTGGGGCTCACCATCATGACCGGTGTGATCAACCGGAACGTGGCCCGCGTGGGCGGCGTGATCCTGGTGCTGGCCGGGCTTTTCCCGCCTGTCGGGCGGTTCGTCGGCTCCATCCCCAGCCCCGTGATCGGCGGGATCCTGCTGGTGGTATTGGGGCAGATCCTGGTATCCGGAGTGGAGATGATCGCCGCCGCGGGCTTCACGGCCCGCAACAAACTGATCGCTTCCATCAGCCTGTCCGTCGCCATCGGTTTCACCGCGTCCACCGAAGCCGGGATCTGGGACAGCTTCCCCACCTGGGTCCAGTCCATCTTCTCCCAGAACGTGGTGGCCGTGATATTCGTCATCGCCATCCT
>CADCQZ010000281.1 GCA_902803675.1 uncultured Eubacteriales bacterium | reverse complement strand
TCCGCGTCCATCCGGGCCGCGTCCACGAGGTACACCACCGGCTTCCCGTGGCGGGAACCCACCTTCACGGCCGTATCGGCATCGGGCGACAGGTGCACATACAGCCGGGAGCGCGGCAGCAGGCCCTGGCGGTCGATGGACGAAACGTATTTTTCGCCGGTGCCGTGATAGAGGACCGCCGGCGGCTTCATCCTTTCAAGCTCCACATCCACGGGGACGGAGTGCCCCTGGTTGGCCCGGATCAGGGCGTGGTCCTCATTGAAGGCGTACCGCTGCTTTTCGTCCGTGCGGACGATCTCCTCCAGCGTGTCCCGGTCCAGGGGGCGGGTCCTGTTCACCCCTTCGATCAGGCGGTCCACGTCGGCCCACCCGTGCTCGTCCAGGGTGATGCCGATGGTCTCCGGCTTGTGCCTGAGGATCAGGGCGATGAATTTGCTCGCGGCGTTGTTGTCGTTCATGGGGGCCTCCTTTAACGGTCGTGCCGGGATCTTCATACTGAACACATGATACGTGACGCGGCGGCATTTGAGCAACGCGATCTCAGCATATCCCGTCAATAATGTTTTCCGAAAAACAGATACCGCGCGCAAACATCGTGTGCGATGCATCAGATGCGTTCGCATGCATCGCATGCGTTTTCTTATTCTTGTTCTGTTTCTGTATTCTTATTCTTATATCTGTATTCTGTATTCTTTATTCTTATTGCAAGCAATTGCTTTTTTTGCTTCGGTTTGCTTACGGTCGCTCCGTTTCATCCGCCGCTGCGCGCTTCGCCCGGGTCCGCCTTCCGCCTGCGGCGCCGGCGGCGGCCCGCTTTTCGGACAGGGCGGCCATCTCCTCGTCATCCCGGACAAGCACCTCTTCTATCATGGCGTACAGGATCCCTTCCGGCCCGGGGAGGACCTGGCGCTCCCCCGTCCTTTCATACAGGTATACCGCCTTGATCAGCCTGCCCGCCTCCTCTGCCGTCATGCGTTGGATCGAGGCTCCCCAAACAGTACGCATTTTGAACCACTCCTTCATGATACGCTCCTTTCATATATGCCGCAAGTCAAAAGCTGATGATACATTTTGAGTATATACATAAAATCGAGCCTTTTCCACGTCACGTAAAAACCGCCCGGAAGCCTTGGCGCGCAAGGGCTTCGGGCATGCTTTGACATTATTTACCGGTTATTGACAGGATCGCGTTCCTTCATCAGCCCCGCAGGGCGGCTTCATCGTGCGGCATTGCCGCCCCTGCGGCAGCTTTCTATTTTAAGATTTTGCTGTTTAATGAAAAATCTTAAAGTAGTATTTTAAGATTTTACCATATCAAATATAAAACCGCCGCGAGACCATGTATATCACAGTCCCGCGGCGGATATGAAGCGATACGAGAGAAAACAGCATTATGCCCGACTGATATGCCCCCATTACGCCTTCGCCTTCTTCCCCCTGGCCAGGATCACGGCCAGCATGGCGGCGAAATACACCACCATGATGCCCAGGGAGATCCAGGTGAGGGTATCGCTCCTGGCGGCCACGCTGATCAGCACCAGCATGGGCGCGCCCAGGATGATGGCGAAGCCGCTGCCCACCAGCAGCTGGTTGGCGGCGGGGGTGCTCAGGTCCGGATCGATCTCCCTGAGAAGGAGCACGCCGGAGGAGATGGTGCCGGTGAGCATGCCGAACATGGCGATGAGGCCCTGGGCGTAATAGCCGGGATACACGCGTTTGCACACCCGGCTCAGGTACAGCCAGGTGGCGATGCCGCCGGCGAGGGTCATGATCAGGAAGGGCGCCCACAGGCCCCGGATGTCCTCCAGGCGGATGGAGGCGATGCCCGCCACCACCATATAGTCGAAGCACACGCCGGAGATGCGGTTGAGGATCTCGTTTTTATGCCGGATCTCTTCGGGAGCGGCCTTCCGGCCGAATTTGTTCATCGCGCCCCGGAACAGCATGGCCAGGGCGGAGCCGATGATGAAATTGAACCCCCACACCAGGGGCGTGACCGTGCCGGCGGCCCCGGGCGCGACGGCCAGGATGGCGGCGGTGAGGCCGCGGGTGGCGTAGTAGGTGGCCATGTAGATCACGCTGACCCCGGCGGCCTGCAGTGATAGCGCGTCCAGGGACACGGGCATCGCGCCGGACAGGCCTTCCTGAGCCGCGGAGGGCTGATCCGCCTTCGGGGCTTCCTGGATGGCTTTTTTGCGGCGGAGCACGTTGAGCATCACCACGCCCACGGAGCAGGCCACCAGATAGCCCATCGCGGCGATGGACAAGCCGAAGCTGCGGCCGCCCGAAAAGCCCGCGCTCTCCAGCATGGTGCCCACGTTGTTCGCCTGGCCGGGGCCCTGACCGAATCCCATGGGCAGCAGGATGCCCGCCGCCCGGAACAGCCCCGGCATCAGGGTGTAGCTCAATGTCAGGGTGACCGCGAGGCCCACGATGCCCTGGAGCAGGTAGGTGCTCACGATCATGGCGCCGGACCGGATGCCCGTGCCGCGGTTCTTTTTATCCTTCACGGTGACCCGGAACGCCGACGCGATGAAGCCCAGGGCCAGGGCGTGATACACCACGGCCTCCAGGAGGCTCTCGTCCAGTTTGAGGCCCAGATAGCGCGCCGCCAGCAGCATGAAGCCCCCGGCCACGGCGATGGGCATCATGGTCTTCCGGAAAAATGTGAGGCGCCGGTACATCAGGTAGGCGATGAGGATCGCCCCCGAGATGAGGCCGAACTGGAGCACGCCGCCCCACAAGGTCACGTTCGCCGCAGAATAATCCATAGGTCACCTCCTGTTTTTTCAGGACTGCCGATCCTGATACTGCCTGAAGATCTCCAGGTATTTGCGCATGTTGGTCCGGCCCGAGGCGCGGATCTGAAAGTAACCGTCATCCGTCGTGAAGAGCAGGATGTTGTGCCGCACCATGTCCATCTCCCGGATGCCGTCAAGGGCGAACCGGTGCCCGTC
>CADCQZ010000280.1 GCA_902803675.1 uncultured Eubacteriales bacterium | reverse complement strand
GCCGGCTGCAGGCCGGAGACCCTTGAGGAGATCGCCCGGGTGAAGTGCGGCGCGGACAGGGTCATCGTGATCTACCACGGCGGGAAAGAGTATTACCGCTATCCGTCCCCGGCCCTCAGGCGGCTGTGCCGGGGCTTTGCCGACGCGGGCGCCGATCTGGTGCTGTGCCAGCACAGCCACTGCATCGGCGCTGAGGAAAAGTACGGTCAGAGCGTGATCCTTTACGGGCAGGGCAACTTCATTTTCAACAAAAAGGATGACGCTTTCTGGCACACGTCCCTGCTGGCGGATGTGACCGTCGGCGATGACATGAAGGTCGAGTGGATCCCGATCGTGCGGACGGACAAGGGGACCCGCCTGGCGGATGAGCCCGAGAGAGCGGAGATCCTGCGCGCGCTGGATGAAAGAAGCGCCGAGGCGGCCGATGACGGGAACGTCGACGCAAAGTTCGCCGGTTTCTCGTCGGGTCTGCTGCCGGCGTATCTTTACACCTTTGCCGGATGGGGCCGCCTGAGGAGGGCGCTGGACATGAAACTGTTCGGCGGGCGGCTGATCGGGCGGCATTACTCCCGCGGAGCGTATGCCGCGATGTGGAATTTCATCGCCTGCGACGCCCATCGGGAGGTGCTGCTCCGGGGGCTCGAGGACATGATGAACGGTTCAAAGGAGGATCGGCATGGCTAATACACCCAAGGACAAGGCTCTGATCGCGCTGGGCAAGGTGATGCACGGGCTTTTCCGGCTGCTGCCCCTGAAGGACAGGGTGGTCTTTTCCAGCTTCGGCGGCACGGAGTACAACGACAACCCCCGGGCGATATCCGAGGCGCTCCGCCGGGTTTCTCCCGGCACGGAGCAGGTCTGGATGCTGCCGGACAACTATCCGGAAGAGGTCCCGTCCGATGTGAAGCGCGCGCCCAGGATGTCCGTCAAAGCCATGTACTATTACGCCACCAGCCGGGTGCTGGTGGATAATTTCAGCATCCCCCAGTGGTTCATCAAGCGTGAAGGCCAGAAATACATCCAGACCTGGCACGGCGACAGGGGCTTCAAAAAGATCCTGTATGATTCCTCCTTCATCTCCAAGACCTTTTACCGTCCGGAACAGGATATATGCGACCTGATGACCGCCGGCTCCGTCCGGGGCGAGGACAAGCTGCGTTCCGCTTTCCGGTATAAGGGAGAGATCTTAAGATCGGGTTCGCCCCGCAACGACCTGCTGATCAGGCCGGACCCGGCCCTGGCGGAAAAGATCCGGCGGCGGTACGATGTGGCGGCGGGCAAACGCGTGGTCCTGTACGCGCCGACGTTCCACCGCAACGAGAACAAGGGATTTGAGATCAAGGGGCTGGATCTTCCCGGGCTGCTGGACGGGCTCCAAAAGATCACCGGGGAGGAATGGGTGTGCTTCCTGCGGGCCCACAAGGCGTCCCACGGCTTCAAGGCCTTCGGCACGGACCCGCGGCTCGTGGATGTGACCGGGTATCCCGACATGAACGAGCTCATGCTGGCGGCGGACTGCCTGATCACGGACTATTCCTCTTCCGCGGGCGACTTCGCCCTGACGGGCAGGCCCATCATCCTGTTCAGGGAGGATAACGCGGAGTATACCAACCGTGACCGGACGTTCTATTTCGATATCGCCGAAACGCCGTTCAAGGTGGCCGAGGATCAGCAGGCGATCCTGGACCGCTTTGAGGAGCTGCGCGGGAGCGCGGCCAAAGAGAACGATGATAAGATCCTGGAGTTCTACGGCTGCTTCGAGACGGGGCACGCTTCTCAGGACTGCGCCCGATGGATCGAAAAAAATCTGAACTGAACCGGGCTGTCCCGGACACGAGCCCAGGAGGTCTTTAAGGTATAAAATGAGCAGATCAAGAACGAGAAACTCCATGCTCAATCTGGCGACGAGCATCGGCGGACAGCTCATCAATATCCTTTTGAAGTTCATCACCAGGACGGTCTTCATTTACACTCTCGGGAAGGCCTATCTGGGGATCAACGGCCTGTTCTCGGATATCCTGACCATGCTGTCGATCACCGAGCTGGGGTTTGACACCGCCCTGAACTTCAAATTATACAAGCCCCTGGCGGAAAAGGACTATGACCGGGTCCGCGTCCTGATGAAGTTTTACCGTCAGGCCTACAACATGATCGGCATCGTGATCCTTTCCCTGGGCCTGTGCTTCATCCCGCTGCTCCCGGTCCTGATCAGGGACTATGATACCCTGGAGCCTCTGGGGATCAACGCCGCGCTGATCTTTATCCTGTACCTGCTGCAGAGCGTATCGTCCTACCTGTTTTTCGCCTACAAGAGCGCTGTCGTCAAGGCCGACCAGAAGAGCTATATCCTGAATATCGCGGACTATGTGGTGACGATCGTCACCTGTATCGTCCAGATACTCGTTCTGCTCCTGTGGAAGAACTTTATCCTCTATACCGCGACGCTGATCCTGTCCAATATCGTGAAGAGCCTGGTCAACGCGACCATCGCCCAGAAAAAATACAGGACCGTCTTTGCCAGAACGGACGACAAACTCGAGCGCGCGGAAGTCATCTCCCTTTTCAAGGACTGCGGCGCGCTGTTCGTCTACAGGGTCAATACCGTCGTGGTGAAAGCGACGGACAACATGGTGCTCAGCGCGTTCCTCGGCCTGGCCACCGTGGGACTGTACTCCAACTATCTGCTGATCTACACCACCATCAAAAGCCTCCTGAACCGCTTCTTTACGGCCATCAAGGCCAGCATGGGGAATATGTATGTCGTTTCGAACGCTGAGAAACGCTATCAGTTTTTTGAGACGATCAATTTTATCAGCATGATCCTGTACGGCACGGCGTGCGTCGGGGTGATCGTCGTCGGGGATGAGTTCATCAGGCGCTGGATCGGGGGCGATTACGTGATCCCGATGCCGTTCGCCGCCCTGTTCGGGACCGAGATCCTCTTCCTGGGGATCAAGATGAACCTGATGCAGATGAGGAATATCTCCGGCGCTTTCAGGCAGATGTGGTTCAGGCCCGTCCTGGGGATCATCGTCAATCTCGGATCCAGCGTGATCCTTGTCCAGATCATCGGGATCTACGGCGTGATCCTCGGAACGATCATCGCGGATATCACCACCAATTTCCTCGTGGATCCCTTCATCATCTACAAATACAGCCTGGAGGGCTACAGACCGGTATCGGCGTTTTATAAAAAGAACGGTGTGTATATGCTGGTCCTGGCGGCGATCTGCGCGGCGGACTATCTGATCTGCCCCCTGCTGCTCCCCGGCCGCGGATGGCTCTCCGTGATCCTCCACGCGCTGATCTGCGGGATCACCGTGCCGGCGGGCTTCATGCTGGTTTTCTGCAAAACGCACGAGGCGCGGTACTGCCTTTCGATGGTCAGGCGGCTCAAGAACAAGCTGGGAAAGAAAAAGAAAGGGTGATCACTGGTGAAAGAATACAGGATCGGATACACCCAGGGGGTGTATGATATGTTCCATGTGGGCCATCTGAACCTCATCAACCGCGCCAAGGAATACTGCGACCGCCTGGTGGTGGGGGTGAACGCGGATGCGCTGGTGCAGCAGTACAAGCATAAAACGCCCGTGATCGCCCAGGAAGACCGGAAAAGGATCGTGGAGAATATCAAGGCGGTGGACGAGTGCGTCGTGGCCGAGACCCTGGATAAGGTGGCCATGTGGGAAAAGGTGCGCTTCGACGTGATCTTTATCGGTGACGACTGGAAAGGCGATCCCCGCTGGAAGCAGACGGAGGAAGACCTCAAGCCGTACGGTGTCCGCGTCATCTATCTGCCTCACACCCCGGGGGTCTCCAGTACCGAACTGAGGACGGAACAGTCAAAAACAGTGGCGGAGACCTGACAAAAGGACGGAACTGATCGGAGGACGAAGAATGAACATCCTGATCACCGGAGCCAAAGGCTTCGTGGGACGCAACCTGACGGAAAACCTTAAAGCCATCCGGGACGGCAAGAACCGTACCCGGCCGGGTATCAAGATCGGCCTGATCGACGAGTATGACCTGGATTCCGCGCCGGAGGACCTGGAAACGTACTGCGCGCGGGCGGATTTCGTGTTCAATCTGGCCGGGGTGAACCGCCCGAAGGATCCGGAGGAGTTCCGCAGGGGCAACCTCGGCTTCGCATCGCTTTTGCTCGACACCCTCAAAAAGCACGGCAGCCGCGCGCCGGTGATGCTCTCCTCCTCCCTGCAGGCCACCCTGGCCGGGCGCTTCGGCACCTCGGAGTACGGGCTGAGCAAAAGGGCGGGGGAGGACGCGTTTTTCAAGTATTCTTCGGAGACGGGCGTGAAGGTCTATGTGTACCGCTTCCCGAACCTGGCGGGCAAGTGGGTGCGGCCCAATTACAATTCCGCCGTGGCCACCTTCTGCTATCAGGCGGCCAATGACCTGCCCATC
This sequence comes from uncultured Eubacteriales bacterium, assembly GCA_902803675.1. The sequence goes on along the minus strand of CADCQZ010000280.1, from coordinate 6,435 downwards.
ACCGTCAACGATCCCAATGTGGAACTGGAACTGTTGTTCATCGACGATCTCCTGGAGGAGATGTACGACGCTCTGGAGGGGCATCCTCACCGCTGTGCGTACCCGGCCGCGGGCGAGACCGTGGACGGCATCGAATATGACGGACTGACGCCCGCGCCGACGGAGAACGGCCCCTTCTGCTATGTTCCCGTGACCCATAAGGCCACCCTGGGGCACATCGCCGAGACCCTCAGAAGCTTCCGCGCCCAGCCGGATACCCTGATGATGCCGCGGCTCGCGCCCGGCTCCTTCGAAAAAAAGCTGTACTCCATGTTTTTGACCTATCTGCCCCGCGACAGGGTCATTTTCGACCTGAAGATGAACCGGGACGACCGGGGCAGCTTCACCGAGCTGATGAGGACTTCGGACCACGGGCAGTTCAGCGTCAATATCTCCAAACCGGGGATCACCAAGGGCCAGCACTGGCACAACAGCAAATGGGAATTCTTCATCGTGGTGGCCGGGCACGCCCTGATCAGGGAAAGAAGGCTCGGCACGGATGAGGTGCTGGAGTATGAAGTGTCGGGCGAGAGGATCCAGGCTGTCCACATGATCCCGGGCAGCACCCACAGCATCGTCAACCTGTCGGATACGGAGGATCTGGTCACGGTGATGTGGGCCAATGAACTGTTTGACAGCACGCGGCCGGACACGTTCTTCGAGCCGGTCTGACTCCTGAAAGATCAACGGAGGTCGTTAAATGAGCGCGCAATGGAAGGAAAACGGGAAGCTGAAGCTGATGATCATCGTGGGCACCCGGCCGGAGATCATCCGCCTGTCGGCGGTCATCAAAAAATGCAGACGGTATTTTGACACTCTTCTGGTGCATACGGGGCAGAACTACGATTACAATCTCAACGGCGTGTTTTTCGAGGACCTGCGCCTTGACGCCCCGGAGGTCTACCTGGACGCCGTGGGGGCGGACCTGGGGGAGACCATGGGCAATATCATCGCCCGCAGCTACACCCTGATGGCCGAGACGAAGCCGGATGCCGTGCTGGTGCTGGGAGATACCAATTCCTGCCTGTCCGTGATCGGCGCCAAGAGACTGCACATCCCGATCTTCCATATGGAAGCGGGCAACCGCTGCAAGGATGAGTGCCTGCCCGAGGAGACCAACCGCAGGATCGTGGATATCATCAGTGACGTCAACCTGGCCTATTCCGAGCATGCCCGGCGCTACCTGGCGGACTGCGGACTGCCCAGGGAGCGCACCTATGTCACCGGATCGCCCATGGCGGAGGTCCTCCGGGAGAACCTGGCCATGATCGAGTCCTCACGGATCCTGGAAAAGCTGGGCCTTAAAAAGGGCGGGTACATCCTTCTGTCCGCCCACCGGGAAGAGAATATCGACACGGAGAAGAATTTCGTGAGCCTGTTCACGGCCATCAACGAGATGGCTGAGAAGTATGACATGCCGGTCCTGTATTCCTGCCATCCCAGGAGCCGCAAGCGCCTGGAGGCCTCGGGCTTCCGTCTCAGCGACCGGGTGATCCGTCACGAGCCCCTGGGGTTCCATGATTACAACTGCCTGCAGATGAACGCATTCGCCGTCGTGTCCGACAGCGGCACGCTGCCCGAGGAGAGCAGCTTCTTCACTTCCGTGGGGAAGCCCTTCCCGGCGGTATGCATCAGGACGTCCACCGAACGCCCGGAAGCCCTGGACAAGGGCTGCTTCATCCTGTCCGGGATCGACACGAAGGGGCTCCTGCAGGCGGTCGATACGGCCGTGGAGATGGTCGGGAACGGGGACAACGGCATTCCGGTCCCGGACTATACGGATGAAAACGTGTCCGACAAGGTAGTCAAGATCATCCAGAGCTATACCGGGGTGGTCAACAAAATGGTGTGGCGGAAGGATATCTGATCCCCGGCCCGCTCCGCAGATCCCTGCGGAAAGCCGGGTGTATCCTTATCCGTATATCACAGGCCCCTCCGCCGGAGGAAGCAAGCGGATGCTCAAAGGGCAGGGAACGCATTTTGTGTTCCCTGCCCTTTATCACAGCCGTGGATAAAAAATCATTTTACAGGCCGTAGCTTTTGTAGACCTCGCCGATGGGGCCGTTCCTCACCCCGTGCTCCCGCTGGACCGTCACCAGGCCGGAGGACGCGTTCCCCTCGATGATGCAGATCCCCTCGTCGGTCAGGAGCACGTCCCAGGCCACCAGGTTGAGATAGGGGAACCTGTTGGTGAGTTCCGTGATCTCCTTCTTGACCGCGTTCCAGTTCGGGATGACATTGCCCTTGATCATCGCGCCGCTGTCGGGATGCACGTCGTACCGGGTATAGACATCATCGATGTTATGGGACCGGGCCATGATGCCGGACGACAGTTCGCCGGTCTCAAGATCGATCTCGGCAGCCAGGGCGCCCGCGGAGATGTTGTCCACCGGCTTGCTCTTTTCATTCCCGATCCTCTGGAACGCGCTGACGATGCGGGCCTCTTTTTCACCCTTCTTTTTGGCGCAGATGATCCTGATCGTGTTCGTCGAGTACCGGTACAGAGAGTCCTCAAACGCCGACTGGTGCATGAATTCGCACAGGAAAGCTTCTTTTTTGCCCGACAGGATGAACGTGTACAGATCGCCTTCGGTATACGGTTTCCCGTTCACCGTGAATCCTGTGTCATCGTACCGGATCAGGAACACGCCGCTGCCGCCGGCACCGATCTCCCTTTTCAATACGGCGGTCTTTATCGTCTTGAGAAAACCGATGATATTCTCCTCGGTGATATCGTATCCGTTCCTGGGGTAGAGGATCCCGTCGGATATCCAGGCGTAGCTTTCCGAGACGCGGACGTAGTTTTTGAAAACATCCTCGAAGATGATCTTGTCATCCAGGATCACTTTGTATTTTCCGTTGATGTCACGGGAAATGGTCCTTCTGTAGTTGGAGATATAGTCCCTGTAATCGTTTTCGGACAGCTTGTACCAGATGTACTCATTCGCCGAAAAGCCCCGGAAGGCGTACCTGAGCCGGACGGGCAGGCTGACGTGGAAATAGTTCGGCGCCGTGAGCACCAGTTTCCACCACATGAACCCGTGCTGCATTCGTTCCAGGCGCTTTTTCAGCTTTCTCTTGTTCATACAGATCGTTCCCCCGCTTATATCTTTCGTGTTATACGTTCCGGGACCGATGCGGTCATCCCCATCATATTCTATATTCCGGGCACCGTCAAGGTGTCTTTTCATGGTACTTTAGTTGACTGAAATGTTAAACAATGGTATTATTAACCCTGTTTTAATCCGGTTTTCCGTTATGATACGGAACATTTGATCAAAAACGAGAGGAGAAACTGAGAAATGAAAAAGATCGCTGCTCTGCTTCTGGCCGTTATCCTGGCACTGAGCGTCTCCGCCGCCGCCCTGGCGGACACCTCCTACCTGGTGTTCTCCACCGGCGGGACCACCGGCGTTTACTACGTGTTCGGCGGTGAGCTGGCCACGCTGTGGATGAACCACGTGGAGGGCGTGGACGTGACCGTCGAGTCTTCCGGCGGGTCCAAGGACAACATCCTGGCCCTGTTCCAGAACGACGCCGAGATCGCCTGGACCCAGAACGACGTGATGAGCTACGCCTATGACGGCGGCGAGTTCTTCGCCGGCCAGGTGGCGGACAACTATTCCGCCATCGGCGCCATCTATCCCGAGGTGATCCAGCTGGTCGTGGCCAAGGACAGCGGCATCAAGTCCGTCAAGGACCTGGCGGGCCACAACGTGAGCGTGGGCCCGATGGGTTCCGGCCATTACTTCAACGCCATGCAGATCCTGGAGATCAACGGCATGACCGTCAATGACATCAAGCCCCAGTACCTGTCCAACTCCGAAGTGATCGACTCCTTCCAGAACCGTCAGATCGACGCCTTCTTCCTGACCGCGGCCTATCCGCATGCTACCGTGACCGACGTGTGCCTCAAACGGGATATCGACATCATCGGCTTCACCGCGGATGAGATCGCGGCCCTGCAGGCCTCTTACAGCTTCTTCGTGACCGATACCATCCCCGCCGGCACCTACAACGGTGTGGACGAGGAAAAGCTGGTGCCCGCGATCAGCGCCGTGCTGGTGGCCCGGGACGACGTGGATGAGGAAGTGGTCTATCAGCTGACCAAGGCTCTGTTCGAGAACGTGGACGATCTCACCAACGCCAAGAAGGCCTATATCAGCGCTGAGAACGCCGTGAAGGGCATCCCGGTCCGTGCCGCCGACGCCGAGAAGGGCGTTACCGTGGGCAGCTTCCATCCCGGCGCCCTGCGTTACTACAAGGAACTGGGCCTGATCGCCGAGTAAAGACGGGACCTGAAAGATCAGTCCGCGGGAAAGGGGGTACGTGATCAGTGAGCGACGAGCACCTTAAGGAAAACCAGCTGAGCGAGAATGAAAGCCGTAAGATCCTGGAGAAATTTGACCGGGAGAGCGCTTTCCGCACGTTCACCGATTACCGCGGGCTGATCATCAGCGCGATCCTGATCTGTTTTTCACTGTTTCAGCTATACAGTACATGGTATGTGATCCCGTCCACCCATATGCGCCCGCTCCACATGGCGGTGGTGGTGCCGATGGCTTACATCCTGTACCCGATGCACAAGGGCATGAGCAAGTCCAAGCTGCCCTGGTATGACTGTGTCCTGGCTGTATTGGCGCTGGCGGCCTATCTGTATCCGGTCCTGGCCTTTGATACCATGGTCCACCAGTTCGGGTATACCACGCTGCAGATCGTGATCGGCGGCATCGGTATCCTGCTGCTGATGGAGGCCTGCCGCCGGGTGGTGGGGCTGCCCATCGTGATCATTGCCGTGATCTTCGTCTGCCTGGGGCTGTTCGGCAATGTGATGCCGGGCTTCCTGCGCAACAGGGGCTTCACGCTCTTTAAGCTGATCCAGCATCTGTACTACACCCAGGAGGGCGTCTTCGGCACACCGGTCGGCGCGTCCTCCACCTTCATCTTCCTGTTCATCCTCTTCGGCGCGTTCCTGGAGAAGACCGGTGTGGGTGAGTTCTTTATCGATCTTTCCAACGCCGTGTGCGGGGACAAGCGGGGCGGCCCGGCCAAGGTGGCCGTGGTGACCAGCGCCTTTGAGGGCACGGTCTCCGGTTCCTCGGTGGCCAACACCGTGGGGAGCGGCAGTTTCACCATCCCGATGATGAAGCGCCTGGGCTACAGGCCGGAATTCGCCGCCGCGGTGGAAGCGTCCGCCTCCACCGGCGGGCAGCTGATGCCTCCGGTGATGGGCGCCGCGGCCTTCCTGATGGCGGAAAGCCTGGGCGTGCCCTTCGCGGCCATCGTGAAAGCGGCCGTGATCCCGGCGCTTCTGTATTTTGCCGGAGTGTATATCGTGACGGACCTGGAGGCCAAGAAATCCGGCCTGGTCGGCATGAAAAAAGAGGACCTTCCCCGCTTGAAGGACGTGATGACCCGGAAAGGATTCCTGATCCTTCCCCTGATCGCGATCATCACGCTGCTGGCCATCGGGTACACGGCGAGCTTCGCCGCCCTGAGCGGCATCGTGGTGGCGGTGGCGGGCAGCTATATCCCCACAGCGGTAGATCTTGTCAGGCGGGCCCTGGGCAAGGAAAAGCGTCCCGTGGGCGAGATCCTCAGGAACACCCAGGGACTTCACGGCAAGGATTACCTGAGCGCCCTGGAAAACGGCGCCCGCTCCATCATCAGCGTGGCCCTGGCCTGCGGCGTGGCAGGCATCATCGTGGGCATGATCACCAAGACGGGCATCGGGCTCAAATTGGGCACGGGGCTGACGAACCTGGCCGGCGGCAACCTGATCCTGCTGCTGATCCTGACCATGTTCGCCACCATCCTCATGGGCATGGGCGTGCCCACCACTCCCAACTACCTGATCACCTCCACCATCATGGCGCCGATCATCTACAAGGCGCTGGTGTCCTTCCTGCCGGAGGTCTACGCGGGCCTGGACGCCCTGGGTACGGGATACGGGCTTCTGCCGGCCCATCTGTTCGCCTTCTATTTCGGCATCGTCGCGGATATCACGCCGCCGGTGGCCCTGGCGGCGATGGCGGGCGCGGCGATCGCCAAATCGGATCCGCTCAAGACGGGCTTTGAAGCCTCAAGGCTGGCGATCGCGGCGTTCCTGATCCCCTACATCTTCGTGATGAACCCCCAGCTGCTCATGCTCAACGCGGCCTGGTACGAGGTGCTGCAGATCGTCGTCACCTCCCTTATCGGCATGCTGGGCGTGGGCATGTGCCTGGAAAAATTCTGGAACAGCCGGCTGAACATCATCCAGCAGGTGATGGCCCTCGGCGGCGGGCTGCTCCTCATCTATCCGGGCACGGTCACGGATATCGCCGGCATCGTCCTGGTGGGCGGCGTCATCCTGTGGCAGCGGTTCCAGAACAGGGCCGTGACTGCCTGAGAACG
>CADCQZ010000279.1 GCA_902803675.1 uncultured Eubacteriales bacterium | reverse complement strand
TCCACGATGAAGTAGCTGTCGGAGGGCAAGGTGATGGGGCAGATCAGCTTGTTGTGCCAATCCACGGTGCCGCCGTCGTCGATCCGATAGAAGAGGCTGCCGTCCGCGGTCCAGATGGTGCCGACGCCGCGCTCGTTGTCCTCATCGGTGCCGTTGAAGGTCTGCCAGGGGCAGGAAGGATTCTCGGCATTGGCGGTATTGGGGCCGAAGGGCATGAAGGCTTCGATGGTCTTCTTGGTCTCCTTGTCGCCCTCCATCTTGCCGAACACCACGTCGCTGATGGTGATGGTGTTGCCCGCGGCGCCTTCGGGAGCGTTGCCGATCTGCAGACGGATGACCGGGTCATCCACGTCCGCTTCCGCGGTGAACACGGCGGATACCACCGTATCCTCGCCGGCCGGAGCGTTCAGGCCGTTGAAGTTGGCGCGGCATTCCCAGCTCTTCTCCGCGCTCTCCACCAGAGCTTCGCCGCCCTGGCCGTTCAAAGCGTTGACGGTGAAGCGGTAGTAGTACTTCTGGCCCTTTTCGATCTTCAGATCGCCCAGGCCGATGTTGGCTTTCACGCTCCAGACGCCGCCTTCGGTGGGATAATTGTCGATGGTCACCACGGCCTTGCCGTCCGCGAACGCAACGCTCGCGTTGGCGCCGTCGCCCGCTTCGACGGTGACGCCCTCACCCGCGGTGTAATCGGCGGTGTAGACCGGCACTTCATGCTCCTCACCGGAGATCTCATACAGCTCGATCTTGTCGATGGTCACGGTGAAGTCGTTGGGGGTGGTATCCTCGGCGTTGTCGGGATTCGGGGTGATCTTGCCCAGGTTGAACAGCAGCTCGGCGCTGCCCTCGGCGGGAGAGGTGAAGGCCAGCTCCAGGGGAGCGATGGCTTCATCGATGCGGACGTTGAACACGCCGCCGAAGGTCTCCCACCCCTCGGCATTCTCGTTCCTCGCCATGATGTGGGCGTAGGTGGGCTTGGTGGATTTGGCCCAGATCTTGATCTTATAGTCGGCCGCTTTCAGGGCATAGCCCGCTTTGGCCAGCTGGATATCGCCGTCCCCGCCGCCGGGTTCCTGGATATCGATCACGTAGGCGCCGTTTTTAAGGGCGGCGGTCGCCTTGGCGGTCTCGCCGATCCTGGCTTCCCAGCCCTTGTTGTCGGTCACTTCGGCGGTGCTGAAATCGAAGGTCTTGTAGACCACTTCCTCGCTCTTCTTCTTGGTGACGGTGAGGGTGGCGTAAGCTTCGGCGGTCAGGCCGCCCTTGTCGGTGACGGCATAGACCAGCTCGTAATCGCCGGCGGTCTCCGGGGTGGCCTTGCCGTTCTTGAAGGTCAGGGCCGGGGTGGCGTCGATGGTGATCATGCCGGACAGGTCACCGTCTTCCGCGTCGGAGGCCGCGACACCGGCCAGCGCGTCGAACTCGCTGCCGGCTTCGATGGTCTGATCGGCGACGCCGGTGATGGAGGGCGCGGTGTTGGGAGCTTCCGTGGGAGCCTCAGTGGGGGCGGGAGCCGGAGCCGGAGCGCCGGGCTTGAGCACCAGGATCAGTACCAGGGCGATCACCACGACGGCGGCCGCCGCGATGGCGATAATCGTACCTTTTTTCATGCGGATATCCTCCTTTTACTTGGCGGCGAAGCGGTCATAAGCATCCTGGTACACTTTCTGGATGCCGGCCAGGTTCACTTTGCCGTTCAGGTCCTTCTGGAAAGCGGCCCACGCGTCATCGGACACGCCGCCCTTCATGAGCCAGCTGATCAGGTTGGTGCGGATGTAGTCGTTCAGGTTGGTCTCATAGTTGCTCAGAGTGTTCAGCTCTTCCAGGGTGAACTGCAGGTTGGGGCAGGGCTTCACGTTCTCGGGCACGAAGGGCTTGGCGCACAGCTGCAGGCGCTCCAGACGCAGCTGGGCACGGGGCTCCATATGAACCACGTTGTTCCAGGCATATTCGCCCAGGTCGATGATGCCCAGAGGCGCGTTCTGCAGGCGCAGCTCGTCGCTGGTCACACCTTCGGGCAGGGGCTTCTGCACCAGCATGCCCTTCTCGTCCCGCTCTTCCTCATACACGATGCCGATGGGGCCGTAGTTGATCTGGGCAGAGACGACGGGATCATAGTAGCGGTCGAAGTAGGCCAGGAGCACTTCGGGATACTGGCACTTGGAGAAGAGGATCACTTCGCCGGTGCTGAT
>CADCQZ010000278.1 GCA_902803675.1 uncultured Eubacteriales bacterium | reverse complement strand
CTCAAGGACCTGACGCTCACCCCGGCCGCTCTGAGGCCCTTCAGCGAGGCCGTCGTCACCCGGGGCGGTGTGGACGTGAAGGAAGTGGAGCCGGGGACCATGCGCTCAAGGCTCGTGTCCAACCTGTATTTCGCCGGGGAAGTCCTGGACGTGGACGCCCTGACCGGGGGCTTCAATCTGCAGATCGCCTTCGCCACGGGCGCGCTGGCGGGAAAAAGCGCCGCCGATGCACTATTACGATAAAGAGGGATCCGATGAATCATATCATTTTAGACCTGGAATGGAACCAGCCCATGTCCTATCAGAGCCCGGCTTACCGGCACATCGGGGAAAAGCTGCTGTTCGAAGTCATACAGATCGGCGCCGTCAAGCTCGATGACGACCTTCAGTGCGTGGATACCTTCGACCGGCTGATCTGCCCGAAGTATTACCGGCGGCTGCATCCGCGCATCCGCAAGATCACCGGGATCGAACAGGACGAGGTCAACGAGGCGGACGATTTCGCGGACGTGTACGCCGATTTCCTGAAATTCTGCGGGGATGATTTCGCCGTGTTCACCTGGGGCGGGGATGACATCTCCGTCCTGGAGCAGAACCGGCAGTTTTTCAAGTGCGAAACGGGCATCGGCAACACCTATGACCTGCAGTGCGTCTACGGCGAGAGCATCGAACAGACGAAAAACCGGGTGGCCCTGCATACGGCGCTGGACCAGCTCGGCATCGAGCCGGAGGAGGACCGCCCCTTCCACAACGCCCAGAACGACGCCTATTACACGGCGCTGGTCATGAGGAAGCTCGACCGGGACAAGCTGCTGAAATACCCGGTGCACGCCAGGGAGCTCGTGCACGTGCCGCGGGAAAAGGAAAAGCGCCTGCTGGTGAGCCGCCGCTACTCCCTGCCGGTGATGCTGACCAAAGAGGCCGCCCGGAGCCCCAAGTGCCCCGTGTGCGGGAAAAAGACCGAGCTGCTCGAGGAATACCTCAAGCTGAGCGACACCCAGTATAAGGGCCTGTTCGGTTGCAAGGACCACGGGCTGATCTTCGTGACGCTGGAGAGGACCGTCATGGAGGACGGCAAAAAGGGCATCTTCCAGACGGCGAAGATCTCCGACGAACAGTCCCTCCCCTATGTGAACACCAAGAGGCTCCAATGGCGCAACAAGCTGGAGGCGCGCAAAAACGCCCCCCGCAAAAAGCGGCAGACGGCCACCAAACCGGAGGACAGCCATGCGGATACGGTATCTTGATCGGGAATACACTTTGGACGCGCCCGTCACCCTGGACGACTTCCTGAAGCACACCGCCCCGGCGGCGGACGAAACGATCTATGCCTGCCTGGACCGCGGGGAGCTCCTGGAAAGGATCGATCCGGTGCCCGACGGGGCCTGCCTCACGCCCGTCACCTACCGGGACGAGGTGGGCCGGCGGATCTACGAGCGCACGCTCCGGTTCGTGATGCTGCTGGCGATGCACCGCCTGTTCCCCGCCTCCACCGTCCGGGTGGAGCACTCCATCAGCCACGGGATCTTTTTAAGGCTCCTGGACCGCCGCCTCACGCGCAAAGACCTGGAAGCGGTCGACGATGAGATGCGCCGCATCATCGCGGACGATCTTCCCTTTAAGCGCTTTATCTGGAGCAAAGAAAAGATCATCCGCTGGTTCAACGAGGATCACGAAGAGGAAAGATCCCGCATCCTGTCCTTTCAGCCGGACCAGTCCTTCAAAGTGTATCAGTGCGATGATCTGATCGAGTATTCCTATGGGCCCGTGGCCCCCTCCACCGGCTACGCCGATGTGTTCGCCCTGCGCCTGCTGACTCCCGGCATCGCCATGATGCTGCCGGCGAAAGAAGCGCCCCGTGTACCGGCCCCCTACGTCTCCCGGCCGAAAAACGTGGCGGCCTTCGCCGAGTCGAACCGCTGGTGCCAGATCATGGGCCTCAATAACGCCGCCGACGTCAACGACGCCATCACGAGCGGCCGTTTCCGCGAGCTGATCCGGGTGAACGAAGCCCTGCACGACAAATCCATCGCCGATATCGCCGACGGCATCCGTGACAAGGGCTCCAAAGCCGTGTTCATCGCCGGCCCGTCCTCCAGCGGCAAGACCACTTTCGCCAACAGGCTCCGGATCCACCTGAAAGTGCTGGGCCTTGACCCGGACATCATCTCTCTGGATGATTACTACCGTCCGAAGAACGAGGTGCCTCTCGGGCCCGACGGCAAGCCCGACCTGGAGACGCCCCAGGCCCTGGACCTGCCCCGGCTCAGGAAAAACGTGTCGCAGCTCCTGAACGGGCAGCCCGCCGTGATCCCCCATTATGATTTCAAGACCGGCCTGAGGAATGACAACGGCCGCCTGCTGACGCCCGCGAAGGACCGCATCGTGATCTTCGAGGGCATCCACGCCCTGAACAGTCTCCTGTTCCGGGGGCTCACGGGGAAAGTATTCACCCGGATCTATATCAGCGAGCTGACATGCCTCAACATCGACAATCACAACCGGATCCGCACCACCGAGGCGCGTCTGCTGCGCCGGCTGGTGAGGGACCACAGCTTCCGCAACACGCCCTTCATGGACACTCTGGACATGTGGCCCAGCGTGCGGGACGGCGAGGAGAAGTGGATATTCCCCTACCAGGAAAAGGTGGACTATGTTTTCAATTCCGTGCTCCATTATGAGCTGCCCATCCTCAAGCGCCGCATCTTCGACGTGCTCAGGGCCGTCACGCCGGACCAGAAGGATTACCTGATGGCCCAGCGCCTCAAGAACCTGCTGCAGTACTTCCTGGAAGCGCCGGAGGACGCGGAGGCCGAAGTGCCGCCGCTCTCCATCCTGAGGGAATTCATCGGCGGCAATACCTTCTATCAGTAAACGATCGATCTCGGAGGATCCATGAAGGAAAGAAAGATCACCGGAAACACGGCGGGGGTCCGCAGAACGGCACTGGAGGATATCCAGGGCCTGTTCGACATGGCCCCCCAGCCGGGCGAATACTGCTCCGCGGAGATGATCGGGGCGATCTGCGCCCACACCGCGGCCCTCAACCGGGAGATCGGTGTCTATATCAGCCGGGACGGCGAGGTGCTGGACGTCAAGATCGGCACCGCGGATCATGTCAGCGGCACAGCCAGTCAGAGGCGGCGGGCCTCCGGCGGGCTGAACGGCATCCGCTGCGTCCACTCCCATCCCGGCGGCGACCCCACATTGTCCGACGCGGACCTATCCATGATGCGCAACCTGCTCATGGACTCCATCTGCGCCGTGGGCGTGACCGCCGACGGCCGGCAGACGAAAGTCCACGCCGCCTTCTTTACGGGCGAGGGGACCGATCTGAACGAAGAGGGATATGACGGCATCGAAATGCTCAACGCCGAGCCGTGGCTCAGGCGCATCACCGAAGCAGGAAAGAGCCTCTCCGCCCTGCCCGATGACGACGACGCCCCCGAGAAAGCCATCCTGGTCAGTATCGACCGGGACGAGCCCCTGGATGAGCTGAAGGCGCTCGCCGAAGCTTCCGGCGCCCAGGTGGTCAAAAAGATCTGGCAGAACAAGGCCGTGAAGGATACCGCCTATTACGTGGGCCCGGGCAAAGCCGACGAGATCCGCATGGAGGCCCAGATCCTGAACGCCGACCTGGTGATCTTCGATGACGAGCTGAGCGGCAAGCAGATACGCAACCTGGAGGACCGGATCGGCATCAAGGTGATCGACCGCACGGCCCTGATCCTGGACATCTTCGCCCAGCGGGCCCTGAGCGAGGAGGGCAAGCTGCAGGTGGCGGCGGCTCAGGCCCGTTACCGCTCCGGCAAGCTGATCGGCCAGGGCCTGGTGCTGTCAAGGCTCGGCGGCGGCATCGGCACCCGGGGCCCCGGCGAAACACAGTTGGAAATGGACCGCCGCGTGATCCGCCGCCAGCTCAAAGCGCTGGAGGACCGCCTGGAGCAGATGGAGAACCGCCGGGCGTCCCGGAGAAAGCAGCGGGAAAAGAACGAAACGCCCATCGTGGCCCTGGTGGGCTATACCAACACCGGCAAATCCACCCTGATGAACCGCATGAGCAACGCGGGCGTGCTGGTGAAGGATCAGCTGTTCGCCACCCTGGACGCGGTGAGCAAATCCGTGACCGATACCGAAACGCCCTTCATCCTCGTGGACACGGTCGGCTTCATCGACAAGCTCCCCCACGATCTGGTCAAGGCCTTCCGTTCCACCCTGGAGGAGGCCGCCCTGGCGGATGTGCTTGTGCTGGTCCACGACGCGTCGGACGAGCATTATCAGGAGCACCGGCAGACCGTCCTTGAAGTGCTCGGGGAGCTGGGCGCTGTCAGCCAGCCCCGGATCGAGGTGCTGAACAAAAAGGACAAGGTGACCGGCGAACTGCCCGTCAACGAGAACACCGTGGCGGTCTCTGCCGTAAACGGGGACGGGATCGACGATCTTAAACGCATGATCCTGGACGTGCTGCAGAAGGACGACAGGGACTACAGCGTGTTCATCCCCTACAGCAGTTTCCAGACCGCATCGAAGCTGGAGCTCTACGGGCGCGTCAAGGAGACCGAGGACGGGGACACGGGCCGCAGGATGATCCTGTCCATGAAGGAAAAGGACCGGCGTCAGGCGGAAAAACGCCTGGGCATCACACTGGAGGAAGTTACCTCCTCCGGCCGGTGATCCGGCGCGGATCCCGACCGCGGCAGAGCCGGGTTTTATCCCTCACATCATTCCCGTTATGGGATGCCGACGCATTTTTCACCGGGCCTCAAGGTCCGGTTTTTTATATCCGGAGGAGCCATGTTGTCCCGGCCGCGGCTGGCACTCTCCGTCCCGGCAGCGCTCCGGCGGTGCCGCCGGTCGTCAAACGGCCTGTTGTCGAACGAACGTACCGGTTATTCGTATACAGAACACAAACATCACCGAATACCGGAAAAATACACAAAAGCCTCTTGACTTTAGCGCTTTTATACGTTAAACTTCAGTGCGTTAAAGCATTGAAGCAAGGAGGCACACTATGTTACTGAAGATCCTGATGCTGGTCGTCTTTTTCGGCTCCATGGTCGCTATCGGTCTGTACTGCAGAAAGCACGCCACGAATGTGGACGGATTCGTCCTGGGCGGCCGCAGCGTCGGCCCCTGGCTGACGGCTTTCGCCTACGGCACATCCTATTTCTCCGCCGTGGTATTCGTGGGCTATGCCGGGCAGTTCGGCTGGAAGTACGGTATCGCCGCCACCTGGGCCGGCATCGGGAACGCCCTGATCGGATCCCTTCTGGCATGGATCATCCTGGGCCGGCGCACCCGCATCATGACCCAGCACCTGTCCAGCGCCACGATGCCTGAGTTCTTCGGCAAGCGGTTCGACGCTCCCAAGCTGAAGATTGCCGCGTCCATCATCATCTTCATCTTCATGATCCCCTACACCGCCAGCCTCTACAACGGCCTGAGCCGCCTGTTCGAGATGGCCTTCCACATCGACTACTCCATCTGCGTCATCGTGATGGCGATCCTCACCGGTATCTATGTGATCGCGGGCGGCTACATGGCCACCGCCATCAACGACTTCATCCAGGGCATCATCATGATCGTGGGCATCGCCGCCATCATCGGCGCCGTGCTGAACCTGCAGGGCGGCTTCATGGAAGCCCTCAAGGGCATGGCCGCGGTACAGGCGGTGGAAGCGGAAGTAGCCGGGACTCCCGGGATGGGATGGCCGGGCGTGTTCGCCTCATTCTTCGGCCCCGATCCGGTCAACCTGCTGGGCGTGGTGCTGCTCACGTCCCTGGGCACCTGGGGCCTGCCCCAGATGGTGCAGAAGTTCTACGCCATCAAGAGT